>WFZU01000033.1 GCA_015489405.1 Bacteroidales bacterium | reverse complement strand
CTGCAAACTGAAAACCGCCTTTTGATATATTTTTCTTTTTGATTTGTCCTGCGAAATCATATAATCCACCAAATAAATATGCGTGTATTTGTTGCAAACCTTTGGCTGTACCAACTTCTATGCTGTTGATGAAGGAACTTTCAAACATTGCATATGCTTTTGTCTTACTCTTTCCGTCTATGCTTTCGTCACTATATGTGAACCATTCAATAAACCGGTTTGCCTTTTTACTTGGAAATTCTTTTCCCAAAGCAATTATGCCGTCATAATCCAACATATCGGACAAACGCTTTTTCCCGTCCGGTGCAAGAATTTTGAACTGGGTAGTCGCACTAACCACTTGACTGTTTTCTTTCTTTAATTTCGCTTTAAGATATTTCCAATAGTTTCGCGTTTTTGTATAGTCGTCTTGGTCTGTAAGCACTGCCACAATATCCAATACCGAAAACCACCATTTGGCGTTTTTTTCGTCCCAAACAGCACGAACTTCTCTATCATTAAAAAATCGTATGGATATTTTCGTATTACTCATAAATTCACTTCGATTCAACTTTTTATATTCAAGGGTAAAAACATTTTGCCTTATTTTTGCTCTTTTTGCCGCTGTTTTTACGACTTTCAACACTGTATTGATCTCCGTCTTTTCCTTCAAAGATTTGATTTTTTGAGATAATTCCGTCATCATAATCAAAATACAGCCCAATACACCTTGCCCCTTTGTGAAAAAACTCCTCGACCCGGATATTTTGCTGTCTGACGCCTACCCTCATATCAAAAAAATATTGCTACGGCAAAGATATAGAATTTTTTGGACACAAATTAACATTTTTGGAGAAAAAACATCAATCTCGACTCACTCTCTTCCCGGCGGTAAAAAGATGTCTTTTTTATACCGTGGGCATTTGTTTCGTCAAAAAAAGAACTATTTCTTGTCAAAAGAAAGGCGGCACGCCCCACACTAAACCTTGTCAATGAAAGTCCGGAACCATTAACAACAAAGCATTTAGCAAGAAAAGTCTTCGCACAAAAAAAGCAATAGAAGAAAAAGCAACAAGATGCACTACTGCACTTCTTTAATCAAATACATATACGCCGGGAAGTGGTCACTATATCCACCTAAGAAAGTACTCCCGACAAAGGTTCTCTTGGGATAGCCTTTATATCTTCCGCTTTGGTTGCGCATAAATTTTTTATTGAAAATACCGGCTTTGTAGTAATGAAAACCTTTTTTGTCATTCAATAGATAGGGCGAAATGATGATATTGTCAAAGAGATTCCAATTATCCCGGTAAGCCAGAGAGCCGATCCCCTCTTTAAAGAATTCATACATTGGATTGTAGAGATCGCCGGGCTTCATCTTTTTTATTTTCCCCTTAGCCCTCAATGTTTTATAAATACTTTCATCTACCGGATCATCATTGAGGTCTCCCATAACGATAATTTTTGCTTGGGCATCATTTTGCAGCAGAGAATCCACAATGTGGCGACATACACGGGCAGCCTCCACCCTCCTGGGTTCACTGGCTTTTTGCCCGCCCCGGCGGGAGGGCCAATGGTTTACGATAATGTGAATTTTTTCTCCATCCAGCAAGCCGTTGACCAACAATTGATCCCGTGAAGTATAAGTTGAATCCAGCGGATTATTAAAATGATAAACCCGGCTGTCCGTGAGTGTAAAGCCCTTACCCTGATAGAGGAGAGCGACATCAATGCCCCGGAAATCGGGAGAATCATAATGGACGATTTGATAATTTCTATCTTTGATAGGTGCACGCTTCACCAAATCTTCCAAGACCGAACGGTTTTCTACCTCCGCAACTCCCAAGATAGTCAGTCCCGCCGGACTTAAATCCGTTCCGATACGGGAAATCACATAAGCCAGATTATCCAGATGCTTGTAATATTTATACGTGTTGTAGTGTTTATCACTCTCCGGACTAAACTCAAAATTAAGCTTTATGGAAGGATCGTTAATCGTGTCAAAAAGATTTTCCAGATTGTAAAAACCGATACAAGCCACTTTATATTGTTTCTTTTGTCCATACATTTTACCAAAGAAACCTATGCTTAACGCAATGCCGACAAAAACCGCTATTCTTTTCATCATAAAAAATTATTTCTCTTAGAGCCGCAAAAGTAGGGAATATTATTCATTGGCGACATAAAATGTGAATGAATTTAGACGAAAAATATATTAGGGTTTTCTTATGCTAATTATTATTACTTTCGCAGAGCAATTAATACACGGTTTAAAATATGCGATTTATTGTTACTCTCATACTCATTATTGTACTTATCCGGCTTGTAGCCAAATATATAATGCCTGTATTTTTCAGAAGCTATTTGAACAAGAAGATGAACGAATACAACAATATGCAGCAACAACAAAGAGCTACGAAAGACAGTATTCAAATCAATGAGAATGAATATATCGAAAAACCAAAACACTCACAAAACACAAATGAAGAATATACCGACTATGAGGAAGTCGAATAAAACGGACGCGGGTCTCCGGCACATTTCCCCAAAAAAAGAAACACAGCAAGCATTTGACAACAAAAAATACAATTTATGAAAAAAAATATTTTCATTCAAAAAGCGGGTATCCATATCATAGCCATTGTGCTCTTTATGGTGATTACCATGAGTTATTTTTCTCCCCTTTTAAACGGAAAAAAATTAAATCAGGGCGACATTAGCCGTTTCAAAGGAATGTCCAAAGAGATTGTTGACTACCGTGCCAAGCATGGCGAGGAACCCCTGTGGACAAATTCGATGTTCAGCGGGATGCCGGCATATCAAATTTCAATGAAGAGCAAAGGTGACTTGATGCCTTATCTCGATGACCTCTTCAAGGGATTTTTGCCCCATCCGGCAGACTTGGTATTCCTCTACATGATCGGCTTTTACATTCTGCTACTCAGCCTCAAAGTAGATCCTTGGTTGAGTATTACCGGAGCCTTTGCGTTTGCATTCTCGTCTTATTTCATCATTATCATCGAAGCGGGACACAACAGCAAAGCACATGCCATCGGATATATGGCACCGGTGATAGCGGGCGTAATCCTTACCTATCGAGGGAAATATTTATTGGGAGGACTGATGACCTTGCTATTTTTGGCACTGGAAATTCATGCCGGACACCCACAGATAACCTATTATCTGCTCATCGCACTCTTCCTGTTCGGACTGTTTGAGCTCTATTCCGCTATTAGCGAAAAAACATTACAAAAGTTTCTCAAATCCAGCGTGATTGTCATCGTCGCCGGTTTGCTGGCATTGGGTCCGAATATGAGCAAATTTTTGACTACTTTGGAATATAGTAAAGCTACCATTCGCGGAAAAACGGAATTAACTACGGAAAAAGAAAATCGCACTTCCGGATTGGACAAAGATTATGCTACGCAATGGAGTTACGGCAAAGCCGAAACCGGAACCTTGTTTATTCCGGATTTTAACGGGGGTGCTTCGGGAGGAGCATTGAGCGAGAAATCAGCTGTTTTTCAAGCACTTATCAAAAATGGAGTTCCTGCAAATCAGGCAAAAACATATATAAAATCCATGCCTACCTATTGGGGACCACAACCCTTTGTTGCAGGTCCTGTATATGCCGGAGCCATCGTCGTATTCTTATTTCTTCTGGGATTGTTTTTAGTCAAAGGACGCTTCCGCTGGTGGATACTCAGCGTAACTCTCCTTGCCATTTTCCTCTCCTGGGGTAAAAACTTTATGTCTTTGACCGACCTCTTTTTCCGCTACGTACCGATGTACAATAAATTCCGGACGGTCTCTATGATTTTGGTACTTGCCGAGCTAACTTTACCGCTTATGGGCTTTGTTGTATTGAACAACATTTTCCGGCAAAAATATTCCAAAGAAGAATTGTGGAAAGCAATAAGGATTGCGGGGGGAATCACCGCCGGTCTCTCTCTCCTTTTTGTGATTATGCCAACGGCATTCTTTGATTTTACGGGAAGTTCCGATGCACAGTTGCCCGATTGGCTGCGGGGAGCTATCGTGGAAGACCGGATACACCTTTTCACCTCCGACAGTCTCCGTTCGCTGATTTTAGTTTTGCTCACGATAGGCGTTTTAATATTGTTTTCCCTCGGAAAAATAAAGAGACATTATGCTGTCGGAATTATTGGCGTTCTGATGCTCTTTGACCTGTGGGGCGTGAACAAACGCTATCTTAACAATGACGATTTTGTTAGCAAAAGGATGGTCGAACACCCCTATCCGATGACGGCTGCCGACCGGCAAATATTGCAAGACAAAGATCCCGACTTTCGTGTTTTCAACTTGACCGTAAGCCCCTTCAACGATGCCTCGACGTCCTATTACCATAAATCTATCGGAGGCTACCACGGTGCAAAGTTACGCCGCTACCAGGAATTGATTGATGCACATATCAGCAAATTTCATATGCCGGTGCTCAATATGCTGAACACCAAATATTTCATCCGGAAAGATCAACAAGGAAAAGTCCTCGTACAACAAAATCCGGATGCCTTGGGAAATGCCTGGTTTGTAGATCATATCCAATGGGTAAAGAATGCAGACGAAGAGCTGGCGGCTCTGGAGAACTTTGACCCCCGGAAGACCGCTGTCATCGATTTGCGGTTTAGAGATATCGTAGGAGATTTCAATATTCCGGCGGATAGTCTCCGCAATATTCGTCTGACTTCCTACGACCCCAAAGATATGGTCTATGAATCCAATGCACGGAAGGAAGGCTTTGCCGTCTTTTCGGAAATCTATTATGCCAAAGGTTGGAAAGCATTTATTGACGGGAAAGAAGCTCCCTATGTTAGAGCCGATTACGTACTCAGAGCTATGAAAATCCCTGCAGGGAAACACCGGATTGAGTTCATCTTTAAACCGGACTCTTATTTCATTGGCGAAAAAATTGCGTGGGTTAGTTCCATCCTAATCTATTTAATAGTGATTGCAGGATTGGTTTTTCTGGTCAAAGATTATACCGGGAAAAAGCCGGAGAAACAAGGTTGAAAGCGCTAATCGAAAAGCTATGTTGAAGAATAAAGCTTACATTGTAGCCGTATATCTGCTACTCTTAGTTCTCTTTTTGATACTCTACTATACGCAAAACGGAGCACAATGGTTTTCGGTGGAAAGCCTCGACAACTACCACCGGTTTGCCATGGATAATTTTTGGCTTGTGAGCCTGATTCTATCGGGCTTAATGATACTCTTTTCGGTTTTCGGCTTGCCTTTGGTACAATTCAAGATACTCTTCGGCTTCTTCTTTGGCTTTTGGCTGGGCGGCATCGCCGGCTGGATAGCCAATACGATAGCTATATTTGCCCATTTTCTGCTTACACGCTACATCCTGTATGATTATTATCAAGGGAAACACAAGGATAAAAGGTATTATAAATTTATGGAAGGGGTAGCCAAGGAAAATACATTTATGAAAGTCGTTATCCTGCGCACTTCCTATGTGGTTCCCAATAACTTAATCAACTTCTACTTTTCCCTTTTTACAAAACGTCCTTTGGATTATATGCTGGGAACTTTTATCGGCTTATTGCCAACGGATCTGATAGATGCCTTTATCGGAGCCTCCCTGCGCGACATCAACAGCCTGTTTAGTAATCCGCGTCAGCTCATTTTGATAGGCATTTTGTTAGTCTTATACGTTCTCCTGATTGTCTATATCCAGCGAAAATATTTCCGCAAAGCGGCGTCCTCCGGATCTACCGAAGCTTGATTTCACTGTAATTCAATCATAGTTAATTTTTGTTGTTTTGCCATAAGCTATATTTTGGCAATATAGTTATAATATTGCCGAAAATTTGTTAATCCTTTTTGCTTCGAAAGTAACGCCGGCAAACGCAACTTGGTGTTACCTACCGGACTAACATAATATAGGCGAAAGCAGTCTTAGTTGGGGGTGCCCGTCAGTGTATTCTCAAATACATTTACTCCTTTTTCCGCAAAATAATATTTCAATATGATAAAAAAAATGCCTGCAACACCTCCACCATAAGCGGAAGTTTTGCAGACATTCATTCGGAAAACCGGAAAAAGCCGGTTAAAACTGTTTCAACAGGGAGATTAAATCCACTACACGATTGGAATATCCCCACTCGTTGTCGTACCAGTTGAGGGTTTTAATGACGTTCCCATTCATTACCTTGGTAAATTCAGAGTCAAAAATAGAGGAGAAAGGCATTCCCACAATATCGGAAGAGACCAAACGCTCTTCGGAATAGAGGAGTACTTTTTTCAATCGCTCGGTTTTAGCCGCTTTTCTTACGACCTCTTTCACCTCATCCACACTTACCTTTCTTTTGACTTCTACCATCAAATCCACGATAGAACCGTCAGGCACGGGTACACGCGTCGCCATACCGTTTAATTTTCCATTGAGGGCAGGGATAACCTTTCCAACGGCTTTTGCCGCTCCGGTCGTCGTAGGAATAATATTTTCCGCAGCTGCCCGTCCCCGGCGCCAGTCCCTGTGAGGGACATCGGCAAGCCGCTGATCATTGGTATAGGCGTGCACAGTATTAATCAATCCTTCCACGATACCGAATTCATCATGCAGAATTTTTGCCATCGGAGCCAAACAATTGGTCGTACAACTGGCATTGGAAATAATTCTATGTTCTTTTTTCAATCCGTCCTCATTCACACCCAAGACTACCGTATAGTCAATCTCATCCTTCGCGGGAACCGTGAGTACCACTCGCTTGGCACCTGCTTCGAGATGAGGAAGCAATTTCTCTTTGGTCCGGAAAATACCGGTAGCTTCTACGACAATATCAATATCCAATTCTTTCCACGGCAGCTCTGCGGGATTGCGTACTTCGAGCATCTTCACCTTTTCATTGGGAGTAATCAGATACTCCCCGTCCACGTGCACATCCTGACCGAAACCACGCATCACCGTGTCATGTTTCAGGAGATAGGCAAGCACATCATTATCATACAAGTCATTGATAGCGACTACGTCAATGTCTTTGCGGTCGTTCAAAATTCTGAATACCGAACGCCCGATTCTTCCAAAACCGTTTATTGCAACTCTCATTTGTTACCTCCTTTTTTTTCTAATTCATGATATGCCAATATTATTTCCTTCAATCGTAAAGCAACGGAAAGAGCGGAATGGTACCAGGAAATGGTTTTGAGCATCTTTCCCGGACTTACCATAAGCGCCTGTTTGTCAAAGATCAACGAGTAGGGTTTCCCGATGACATCCGTGGAAACAATAGGATCATCAGCTACCTGAATGATACCGGGATATTTCGCTGCGGATTCATTCATCAAATGCAGAACATCATCTGCGCTTACCCGGGCTTTCATTCCTGTTGTCAAATCCAACATAGAGCCATTAGGCACAGGCACATTCATAATAGTGCCCTCAATCGTATTTTCCATTTCAGGGAACAAATATTGCAACCAACGGGGCATAACGGTATGCAACGGAATAATATTCTCTGCCGCAGAACGGCTTCGTCTGAAATCCACATTCGCTTTGTCCCGCAAAGACTGATCCGAAGTGTAAGAATGCACAGCGGTAAATCCGGCATACTCCACCCCAAAACTATCGTTCAAAAGTTTAAGCATCAATGCCGCCGCATTCAAGGTGGCACTACCTGCCGAGATTTTTTGATCCGAGAGGGAAATAGAATCATCATTAACCCCCTTTATCACAATACGATCAATAACATCCGTAGGCACGGAGGTAAGCAGCACACGTTTGGCTCCCGCATCAATATGTTTCTGCATATCTGCATTGGAGCGAAAATCCCAAGTGCCGTCAATCACAAAATCCACATCAAACATATCCCAAGGAGTAGTACCCGGATCTCCTCCGGGAATAACCCTGGACTTCATATTCCGGGTAATGATAAAGTTGTCCTCCGTATGGGCTTCAAACTCACCTTTGGTCTCCATCCTCAACAGATAAGAAAGAATATCCGCTCTCCCATACTCCGATATGACAACCACATCAAAGCGACCGTCCTCATCAAAAAGACGATAGAGATGCCTCGGTATCTCTCCAAATCCCTTTAATCCAATTTTAATTTTTTCCATTTTACTACTATTTTATTTAAAGCACAAAAGTAGTCATATTTGTTTTTCTCCTAACAAGTATTTTATTAAATTAGCATAAAATTTTTTCTTCCGTTAAAAAAGGAGTAAAAAGACACTACTTTCTCTAATAAATGGAGAAAATCCATAACACCAATACCTCCAACACACTGATATTGTACAACTTAATTTTATTACCAACAGCTAAATTGACCCCCAATATTTTTTCTTGCCGGCTCGCAAATAATCCATTTATTTAGCGTCTGTCCATAAAGTCAAGAGCTTGAGCTGGAATGTTCGAATTCAAGG
>WFZU01000032.1 GCA_015489405.1 Bacteroidales bacterium | reverse complement strand
AGCCTGTTATTTGAAAGGTATTCTCAACAAATATCATTTTTCTGTTGTCTCCACTACGTTGGGTCAGCCTGTTATTTGAAAGGTATTCTCAACAAATATCATTTTTCTGTTGTCTCCACTACGTTGGGTCAGCCTGTTATTTGAAAGGTATTCTCGACAAACATTATCTATTTCGGAATAACTGCCCGGAATAAATCGAATAGCATTGGATATTACGGAGGGGGGTATACAAGCCATCAACAAGGCTCGATCCCTCCTTTTTATGCCGGCTAATAACTGCAGGTATTTGTAAGCATTCCAATCAATAATTTTTGTACTTTTGCAGCCCGAAAGGAATATTAAAAAATAAAAAAATAAATACTATGGCATTTGATATTGATATGATCCGGGAGGTGTACAAAAATATGCCCGGAAGAGTGGAAGCGGCGAGGAAGTTGCTTAACAGACCGATGACGTTATCCGAAAAGATATTGTATTCCCACTTGTGGGAAGGCACTCCGACGAAGACGTTCCAACGGGGCGTGGACTATGTGGAATTTAAAATTGACCGTGTTGCGATGCAGGACGCTACGGCACAAATGGCGCTTTTGCAATTTATGCAAGCCGGCAAGAAAAAAGTTGCCGTTCCTTCCACCGCTCACCTGGATCATTTGATTCAAGCAAGGATAGGCGCAAGCAAAGACCTGCAAGAAGCGATTAACAAAAACAATGAAGTATATAATTTTTTGGAATCGGTATCCAAGAAATACGGTATCGGTTTTTGGAAGCCCGGTGCGGGTATCATCCACCAAGTCGTATTGGAAAATTATGCTTTTCCCGGAGGGATGATGATAGGGACAGACTCGCATACGGTCAATGCCGGCGGACTGGGAATGGTCGCTGTCGGTGTCGGCGGTGCGGATGCCGTGGATGTGATGGCAGGGATGCCTTGGGAATTGAAATGGCCGAAACTCATCGGCGTGAAATTGACCGGAAAACTTAACGGCTGGACGGCTCCCAAAGACATCATCTTGAAAGTTGCCGGTATCCTTACCGTCAAAGGTGGCACCGGCGCTATCATTGAATATTTCGGCGAAGGAGCCAATGCCCTCTCGGCTACCGGAAAAGGTACGATTTGTAATATGGGTGCGGAAGTGGGCGCTACCAACTCCAATTTCGCCTACGACCAAGCCATGGAACGCTATCTCCGTGCTACCGGAAGGGACGATGTAGCCGACGCGGCAAATGAAATCAAAGATTATCTCAAAGCCGATGATGATGTATTGGCAAATCCCGAAAAATATTTTGATCAAGTGATTGAAATCAATTTGGACACGCTGAAGCCGCACCTTAATGGTCCTTTCACTCCGGACAGAGACACGCCGGTAGAGAAAATGAGCGAAGAAGCCGCCAAAAACGGCTGGCCCTTGGACGTCGAATGGGCGTTGATAGGTTCCTGTACTAACTCTTCATACGAAGACCTTTCCCGGGCTGCGTCAGTAATCAAACAAGCTTTGGACAAAGATATTCCGTTGAAAGGCAATCTCGGTATCAACCCGGGTTCCCAACAGGTGTATTATACGGCAAAGAGAGATGGACTGATTGATATTTTTGAACGTGCCGGCGCTAAAATCTTTACGAATGCCTGTGGTCCTTGTATCGGACAGTGGGCAAGACCCAATGTGGAGCATATCGGCAAAAATTCTATCGTGCATTCGTTTAACAGGAATTTCAGGAAACGTGCCGACGGTAATCCCGACACCAACGCTTTCGTAGCGTCTCCGGAAATGGTTGCTGCGATTGCTATCTCCGGAAAATTGGATTTCAATCCCGAAAAAGACAGCTTGAAAGACCGTAATGGAAACGAGGTCAGGCTTTCCGAACCGACCGGATATGAGCTTCCTCCGCAAGGTTTCGGAGTCGATGACCCGGGCTATGTCGCACCGGCGGAAGATGGCAGCAATGTGGAAGTGGTCGTGGATCCGAAATCCGAACGTTTGCAATTGCTTACCCCATTCCCCGCTTGGGACGGAAAGAATATTACGGATGCGGCTTTGCTAATCAAAGTCATCGGAAAATGTACTACCGACCATATCTCTATGGCAGGTCCTTGGCTCAAATATCGCGGGCATCTGGATAATATTTCCAACAATCTGTTGATCGGTGCTACCAATGCATTTTACGATACCGTCGGAGAAACGAAAAATCCTCTGACCGGAGCATATCAACCGGTGCCGGAAGTTGCGAGAGCCTTAAAAGCAGCTCATATTCCCGGTGTTATTGTGGGTGACCATAATTACGGGGAAGGCTCCTCAAGAGAGCATGCTGCTATGGAGCCGCGGCATCTTGGCGTGATAGCGGTTATCGTCAAATCTTTTGCCCGTATTCACGAAACAAACTTGAAAAAACAAGGGATGCTCGGATTGACCTTCGCCAATGAGGCGGATTATGATCTGATACGGGAAGATGATAAGTTTAATTTCATTGACCTGACGGAATTTGCTCCCGGAAGACAGCTGACTTTGGAAATCCTGCATGCCGATGGAAGCAAGGACACTATTAAACTCAACCACAGTTACAATCAGCAACAAGTGGAATGGTTTAAAGCCGGCTCGGCATTGAATATGATTCGTGCCGCAAGTGAGCAAGCTTCTTAGAAAAAGGTTTTCATAATATTTGGATAAATTCAAGAGTTCCTTATTGACAAAATGAGGGGCAGGAGTATGAGCTATAATGTCCAATAACTTCGTTACGCTCATACCCAAAACAGTCATTGACAAAAGTCAACTCCTTGGTTTTGGGTATTTCGCAAGCCTTGTTCTTGAACATTCTATCTCAGACTCTTGACTTTATGGACAAACCCTGTTTAGTGCCCGTCCATAAAGTCAAGAGTATCATAAGTCTTGTATTATTTCCGGCAATCACGTCAAATATTTTCCGACAATAGGCATCCTGCGCCCGATGCCGAAGGCTTTGGAGGAAACCCTGATGATAGGAGGGGTTTGGTAACGTTTGTATTCATTAAGATTGGTCAATCGCAAGGCTCTCCGCACGGTTTTTTCATCAAATCCCATCTTGATAATCTCCTGGGGACCTTTTTCTTCTTCAATATATTGATACAGAATGGCATCCAATATTTCATAATCAGGCAGTGAATCCGAATCTTTTTGGTCCGGTCGAAGTTCGGCGGACGGAGGTTTGGTAATGGTATTCCAAGGGATAATTTCTTGCTCGCGATTGATGTATTTTGCCAGTGCGAAAACATCCGTTTTATACACATCTCCGATAACGGAAATACCACCGTTCATATCCCCGTAAAGGGTTCCGTAGCCTACGGCAAGTTCACTTTTGTTGGAAGTGTTGAGGAGAATGTATCCGAATTTGTTGGCAAGCGCCATCAATATGAGTCCGCGACTGCGTGATTGAATATTTTCTTCGGTAACATCAAAAGGTTTTCCCTCGAAGAGGGGAGACAAATTTTTCAAAAAACTTTCATAATTCTCTTGTATGGAGACAATGTCGTAAGGCATCCCGAGTTTAGTAGCCAACGCTACCGCATCTTTGACAGAATGATCGGAAGAATATTGTGAGGGCATCAATATTGCCCGCACATTATCACTTCCCAAAGCCCGGGCACCGAGGACTGCCACGACCGCCGAATCTATGCCTCCCGAAAGTCCGATAATGGCTTTCTTGAAACCGAGTTTTTCAAAATAATTGCGAATACCGATAACCAGCGCATCGTGGATAAGTTCAATTTTTCCACTGTTTTTCCCGGCGATAGGCTTTTTTTGCGACAGCCTGTTCGTATCAATAATCCTGAAATCTTCCTCAAAATAAGCCAATTCTTCGACCAAGTTTGCATCCTTGTCGAAGACGAGCGATCCACCGTCAAAGACTAATTCGGTCTGTGCCCCTACGTGATTGACATAAATCAGAGGGATTTGATATTCTTCAACGTTTTTGCGCAGTATTTCTTTCCGTATTTTCGCTTGCCGGTAGTGAAAGGGTGAGGCGGCGATGTTAATCATCAATTCCGGCTCTTGCTTCGCCAATTCTTCCATTGGGTTGGTGGTATAGAGCCTTTCATCGCCGATATTCCAGAGGTCTTCGCATATTGTTAATGCGATTTTCGTCTCCTTATACCGGATTACCTCAAAAGTGGTGTTGGGTTCGAAATAGCGGTATTCGTCAAAGATATCGTAGTTGGGAAGCAAGGTTTTGAAATGTTTGGACTTAACCTCTCCCTCTTCGAGAAAAAAAGCGGCATTGTAGAGCCTTTTCCCCTGAAAATGGTAGTTGATGGTAGGCGAACCTACAATGGCTGCGATTCCCATACATTCTTTGGCAATGGCATCAACGGCATCTTCACATTTCCGGATAAAATCGTGAAATTCTAAAAAATCCCGCGGAGGGTATCCGGATACCGCCAATTCGGCGAAGACGACCAAATCCGCTCCTCCGGCTTTGGCTTTATGTACCGCATCTATCATTTTCCGGACATTGGACTCGAAATTTCCAATGTGGTAATTCAGTTGTGCCAGGGCTATTTTCATCTCTACAATATTTGTGGTACAATCTGCCAACCGAAAAAGGAATTATCTTTTTCCGGAAAGGAAAATCATCCGGATATGTCCGGAATTTTGCGAATAGCTTGTTCGAATAAATCAAGGAAAACCACGTAGAAAAGCGGGATGTTAAAACATTACTCCAATAGTAAATTGGAAGTTATACAACATTGCATTTCTTTCCTTTTGGGTGATATTATTGTCGCCCCTCAGGATATCGGTCAGCCCGTTATTATATTT
>WFZU01000031.1 GCA_015489405.1 Bacteroidales bacterium | reverse complement strand
CAGAGGGATTTTGCGGCAAGCCGCAATTCATTAACCATTATCCATTCACCATTAACAACTAATCATTCTCCATTCACAACAAAATAAAAATTCGCACATTCGCGGCATAATCAAAAATAATCCGTGTCCCCCGCAAAATTCATAATTCATAATTAAAAAGACTCCTTGTCAATGACTCTTTTGAGAATGAGCCAAAGGCTTTATTGAACATTATAGGCGGACGCCAATCTCACTCCTTAAACGGCTCCAAAAAATCACCGATTATTTATTTTTGTAATAGGTAAAATAATTAATTTTGCCCCTCAACAAAAAAACAATAGAATTATGAAAAGAAAATTATTTTATACGTTTATCGTTATGCTTTTATGGGGTTTTCAAGTCCTAGGACAAAGCCTCGTTAACGGGGATATGGAATCTTGGACCGGAGATACGCCCGACGGGTGGACGATTGCCGACAACATTACACCGGCTACGGATATCGTACACGGTGGAAGCTATGCAGCCAAACATACTTCTGCTTCCGGGTCTAAAAAATTGCGGCAAAATATTGAAGGTGTCGTTGGCGGTACCGAATATACCATTTCGTATTGGTATTACGACAACGACCCCGCTGCCCGCACCCGCATCTGGGCTTACTGGATGGCAGACGGCAATACGCTGGATGACAATGCGGACGAACTCCGTCCCAACACCTATTCGGAAGACAACGATGCTTGGCAACAATTCAGCGTTACGCTCACGGCACCGCCCACCGCCAATCAATTTCGTTTTGAGGTGAGAGTGTACAAACAAGACGGCAATACCGGCGGAGCCGTTTATTACGATGATTTTTCGTTTTCGGGAGATGTAACGATTGACCCCGAACCCAGCGAATATCCGCTCAATTTCACCGCACAAGTTGAAGGAAATGCCGTTCATGTGAGTTATACGGATGCCGGTGGCGAACAAGCTCCTCTGGGCTATATCCTGTATGCAAGCACTTCTTCCGATTTGCCCACGCCGGAGGACGGAACACCGGTGGAAGACGATTTGGATTTCTCCGACGGTTCGGGAGCGGTAAACGTCCCTTACGGTGCTTCCGGCTACACATTTGAAAATCTGCAAGCTGCCACAACCTACTATTTTACCATTTATCCCTACACCAATACCGGTGAAAATATTGACTACAAAACCGATGGAACAGCACCTACGGCACAGGCTACCACCTTGGATATTATCACGGTCTTTAACCAGGATTTTGAAAACGGTTTCGGCGATTGGACTACGTACAGCGTTGCGGGAGACCAGGAATGGAGTATCGTGAGTTACGGGAATCCGGGAGAATGTGCCAAGATGACCGGATATGATTCGGGAACGACCTATGCCAACGAAGATTGGCTCATCTCACCGGCTTTCAATCTGGACGATATCACTTCGGAAGTGCTTACGTTCGAGACCGCAATGAATTACAACGGCAACGCCATTGAAGTGTTTATTTCCGATGAATATACCTCCGGAGACCCGAATGAAGCGGACTGGCAACCTTTGACTGCCACGCTTTCATCCGGAAGTTGGGAATGGACCCCTTCGGGAAATATTGATTTATCCGTTTACAGCGGAACGAATGTACATATCGCCTTTAAATTCACTTGCGACGAAAGCGGCTCCGCTACTTGGGAAGTGGACAACGTTAAATTAATCGCAGAGGATGCTTCTTCCATATTGCCCGAGCCTACAAATTATCCCACGGATTTTGCCGGTACGGCGGATATTACCACGATGAACCTTACCTGGACGGATGCCACCGGAGAACAACTGCCGGAAGCCTATCTTATCGTAGCTTATACCTCCTCTTTCGGAGGTGTAGCGGACGGTCAACCTATCGGGGACGATTTGGATTCCTCCGATGGATTTGCAGCCCTGAATGTCCCCTACGGACAAGAGGCGGCAAACTTCGCCGGCGCTATGGAAAACACGACCTATACTTTGGAAATCTATCCTTACACTAATTCGGGGACTGACATTGACTATAAAAACTCGCCCGGTGCTCCGCAAATCTCCATCACTACGGGAGAATCCAATATCATGACGATTTTCAACCAAGATTTTGAAAACGGCTTTGGCGATTGGACTACCTACAGCGTTACAGGAGACGAACAAGTGTGGGAAATTGTCAGTTACGGAAACCCCGGAGAGTGTGCAAAAATGACCGGATATCAATCGGGAACGACCTATGCCAACGAAGATTGGCTCATCTCTCCCTCCGTCAATCTCAATGATTACACCGGAGAGATTCTGAGCTTCGAGACTTCCATGAATTATACCGGTCCGGCATTGGAAGCCTATTATTCCGTGGATTATACTTCGGGCGATCCTACCGCTGCTACTTGGGTGAGTCTTGACTTTACGCCTTCTTCCGGTAGTTGGGAATGGACCCCTTCGGGAAATATTGACCTCTCCAATATCTCCGGAACGAATGTGCATATCGCCTTTAAATTCACTTGCGACGAAAGCGGTTCCGCCACTTGGGAAGTGGATAATGTGCTTTTGGAAGGAATCCCTTCGGGCATACCGGAAAATCATACACTAGCGTATGACATTTTCCCCAATCCGGCACAGGGAACATGCTATCTTGCCAATGCCTCGGGAGAAAGCCTTTCCGTCCACATCTATTCACTCACGGGCAAAGAAGTTTATGCCACCACCGTGGAGAATGCTTTGAGCCGCATTGATTTGCCTTTGGATGCCGGCATCTACCTTGTACGTATTACCGGAAAACGTTCAGCTGAAACAAGCGTTCAAAAACTTATCGTGCGATAAATCTCAATCATATTTGAATTAAAAAAAAGCCGCTTTGAAATGACTTTCAAAGCGGCTTTTTGATTTACATTAGCGAAATCCGGCGGCACAATCGAAGGGCTTGACAAGGACACCCAAAGACTTTTCAGGGCGGATTCCCGAAAAACAAAGACCTGTTCCCGGAATGGGAACAGGTCTTTGTTTTCAACATTTCTCCGCAGCGGAGAACGTAGGAGTACAGCCTTTGCCGGCTTACAACAGCGGCTCCAATTTTCCTACCAATACCTGTTTGGGAACTGCGCCTACTTGCTTATCGGCTACATTTCCGTCCTTGATAAACAAAATGGTAGGAATATTGCGGATACCGAACTTCACGGCAATACCGGGATTGCTATCCACATCCACTTTACCGACGAGCGCTTTACCCTCATATTCTCTTCCCATTTCCTCTACTATCGGGCCTACCATCCGGCAGGGACCGCACCATTCAGCCCAAAAATCAATGACCCAGGGCTTGTCCGATTGCATTACTAATTCATCAAAATTAGCTTCTGTTAACTCTATTGCCATATCCAAAAATTTTTTTTGCAAAAGTAGAATTTTTTATTCATTCGCATAAAAATAAATAAAAAAAGAATTAGCGGAGCAACGAAACAATAATTCTTTCACATTGTTATGTTGTTTTATGTAGAAAATAGTAGCAGCGTATGGTTCGCACGGATAGCATAAATGTCAAGCTGGCTCTCTTTTATTTATCGAGTATCGGCATCATCGGTTGGATGCTGAGAATGTATTCCGTATCCCCTTACGGCATAGATTATAAAAGTTTTTTGCACGCTCATTCGCACACTGCATTCTTGGGGTGGATATATATAGCATTTGTAGTGATGATCAATAATATGTATATCCCGCCAACAAAATTGCGTAGCAAAACCTACCGTTGGATAAGCCTGTTTACACATTTTACGGTTGCCGGCATACTGGTTTCTTTCCTCCTCCAAGGTTACGGTCTTTTTTCCATTCTGTTTCTTTCCTTATTTTTGCTCTCTACTTACTTTTATGTAGCCTTTTTCAGGCGAAACAAGGAGGTCTTACCACAGCATAAGCAGTCATTTTTATTTATCCGTTCCGCCTTGTTTTTTATGCTGTTTTCGGGCTTGGGACCTTGGCTTCTCGGAGTGATGATCAAACTTTTCGGCAAAGAATCGGCAGTGTATTACGATACTATCTATTTTTATTTGCATTTTCAATACAATGCCTGGTTTTTGTTTTCTTTGATAGGCATCAGTCTCTATTTTGTGGAAAAACAAGGCGTGCAGATGCCGGAAGACAAGCTAAAAAGATTACACTACATACTGTTTTTCAGCACATTACTCTCTTATTTCTCCAATACCCTTTGGGCTCAACCCGGATTGCTGTTCAACAGCATAGCTTTCGCGGGTGTGTTGGGAGAATGGTTTGGGCTTTTCCTCCTTATCCGGTATCTGTATGTACACAGAGGGCTGTTTGCACGGAAATTTTCCCGCTACCAAATCATCATATTGCGGTGGGTCTATCTTTTTTTGTTGCTTAAAGCAAGTTTACAAATCTTTCAGGTCTTCCCTTATTTCGCACTCGTCTCCTACCACATTCACAACTTTATCATCGGCTATCTACACTTATTGATGCTCGGAATCTTTACCCCTTTCCTGTTTATCTTTTTATCCCATATCAAGATGATACGATTTTCCAATACTTGGTTTACCGTTTTTTATGCCGGATTTATCATCAACGAAATAGCGCTCTTCTCACACGCTATAATGATTTGGACCGGGGCGCATTGGGAGCTCTCCTTTCCTTGGATTTTGGTATTTGCGAGCAGCCTGTTGTTGGCGGGTATGGCCGGCTTCTTTTTTCGCTCCCTGCGGGAAAAATCCGGTGAAATTTTTCAAAAAACTGCATAAATCCACCTAAAGAAAAAATTTTCCATCATTATCCTGTGTCTGTCTATAAAGTCAAGATCTTGAGCTGGAACGTTCGAATTCAAGGCTTGTGAAGTTCTGAAAGCAAAGGAGTTGACTTATGTCAATGCGATGCGTTGAGCTCGCCGAAACGACCGGTTTCAGAACGAGCGTAACGCAGAAGCCGGACATTATAGACAAGCTCTATCCTGTATATCTGCACCAACTATTACAAGGATAATTTCAGATGTTAAAAGGAGGCGGACTTTAAAGTTATAAAATTAACAATTTGAGGATTATAAGCCCGGGAATGACCGTTTTTCCGCTTTTCTTTCCGGCAGACTATCGCTTGAATATCATCACAGCAAAATGAATAAATATTTATTTACTAATTATTTACAAACAAAAAAACTACCTTATATCATTTTCCCTATGCGTGAATATATTGGGAGAATAAAAATATAATCGACTGATACCAAACATATTATAAAAAAAACATCTAAAACCACAGCACAGGTGGCGGGAAAAAAATGATCTAATTCAGCCTCATTTTATTAAGTATGTTTACTTTTGCAGCAACTTATAAAAAATAATTTTTCGTATGACAAACGTCATAAAAATAAAGAAAGGATTGGATA
>WFZU01000030.1 GCA_015489405.1 Bacteroidales bacterium | reverse complement strand
GTCTCCTGCTAATAAAAAACGTATTTTCAGGTTTCACCTCAGTAGCAAACGGCTGACGAAAATATTCAACCTTATTACCTTATTACGGAGGGCTAAGAATAAGCTTAATAAGGTTTCGATGGGGGGGGACGAATGAGGCTACTGAGGTTTTAACAAGGGATAAGGTCTTTTTTTGTAATTGTGAGTTGTTAATTGTGAATTGTAAATTATTGTATGTTAATTAAATGAGAGGTGTCGTAAATTTTGCCCTCTGTGATACTCTGTGCAAAACTCTGTGTTCCTCTGTGGTTAAACAAAAACACATTGTACCATTGTATGATTGAATATTTGTATCATTAAAAAATTCCCCCAAACAAAAAAGACTCACCGTTTCCGGCGAGTCCTTCCTTAGTAGCGGGAGCCAGACTCGAACTGACGACCTTTGGGTTATGAGCCCAACGAGCTACCACTGCTCCATCCCGCAATATATCTTTGTTTTCTTTATACGAACGAAATTCTCTTTCTTAATACGCTGCAAAGGTAAGGTTTATTTTATTTTGCAAAATTATTTTTTTTGAAATATTTTTTTTGATTTTTTACATTGTAAACAACTGGTAATTAGGTCGGTATGTGTGGTGGTGGATTTTTTTTGATTTTTTGTTGCAAAACGAACACTAATCTAACATCCGTTTTTCCTTCACATTTCTCTTGAATGAGACCGGTTTATTAAATTTCCCGCTTAGAGGAAGCGGGCTTGAAATCTGCAAAAGTCTTTTGTCTTTCCAATAACAATTTCATTTACTTTTGTATTTTGCAAAATATACGAACGATAGATAAAAATTATATGGGTCATAAAGCCGGTTTTGTCAATATCATTGGAAATCCTAATGTGGGAAAGTCCACGTTAATGAACGCCTTATTGGGCGAAAAACTTTCTATCACTACCTCCAAAGCGCAGACTACCCGCCATCGTATTATGGGCATAAAAAATACGGATGATTATCAAATCGTATTTTCGGATTTGCCCGGCATCTTGGACCCGCAATACAAATTGCAGGAAAAAATGTTGGCTTTTATCAATCAAGCCTTGCAGGATGCCGATATTTTTATGTATATGTTGGAAATAGGCGAACGAAAATATAATGTGGAAATCGTTGATAAAATTAAAGAATCGGGTATTCCCACCTTGGTGGTAATCAACAAAATCGATAAATCCGATCAAGATACTATCACGGCGGAAATGAAATATTGGAAAACGGTATTTCCGGACTCCGGTATTTTCGCCATTTCGGCGCTGCATCATTTCAATACCTTGCCTTTGTTGGAACGCATCATAGAGCTTTTGCCCGAGAGTCCTCCCTATTTCCCCAAAGATGAGATGTCGGATAAGACTTTGCGTTTTTTTGTAGCGGAGATTATTCGTGAAAAGATTTTGCTGAATTTCAAACAGGAAATCCCTTATTCGGTAGAGGTTGTGGTAAACGCTTTCAAAGAAGAGGCGGAGATTGTCCGCATCAGTACCACGATTTACGTAGCTCGCGACACGCAAAAGAGCATTCTGATTGGCAAAGGGGGAAGTGCTATTAAAAAATTCGCTACCCAAGCCCGTATAGATATGGAACAATTTTTGGAGAAAAAGGTCTTTCTTGAAGTTTTTGTAAAAGTTAATAAAAATTGGCGGGATGATGACTTGCAATTAAAACGCTTTGGCTATGAGATTTAAAAATTATCTCTTGAGGCAAATACCGGCTAATGGCGGGGAATATGTTCCGGGTCATACAATATCCGGTTAAGGATGAGGTTATTATGCTGAATATGACGAAAAAATATTATTTTGTAGTTTTCCTTTTGCTTGTTTTCGCTGAGCAAGTCCGGGCGACCCACGAGCGTGCCGGGGAGATTACCTATCGTCATATTTCGGGTTTTACCTACGAGGTTACCATTACTACTTTTACCAATTCGCTGAGTCCGGCAGACCGGGATTCTTTGGAGATTCACTGGGGCGACCAAACCAGCACCGTCTTAGCCCGCTATCACAAAGAAGAATTGGGCGATAATATTCGCCTCAATAAATACAAGGGCTTGCATACCTATGCCGGACAGGGCATCTATATCCTTTCGATGATAGACCCCAATAGAAATCAAGGCATCATTAATATCCCCAATTCGGTTAATATTCCGTTTTATATACAGAGCAAGCTGATTATCAGTTCTTTGGGGCATAATAATTCGGTGCAGCTTAACAATTATCCTATTGATAAAGCCTGTGTCTATAAACCTTTTGTACACAATCCCGGCGCTACGGACCCCGATGGCGACAGCATCGCCTACCGCCTGACGGTATGCCGCGGATTTGACGGGGAACCTATTCCGGGTTTTGAGCAGCCGATGACGAGTGATATTTTTGACATTGACCCCTACACCGGGGATTTGTTGTGGGATTCTCCCATTTTGCAGGGGCAGTACAATGTCGCTTTCATCATCGAAGAGTGGCGCAATGGTATTTTGATAGGGGAGGTAACGCGGGATATGCAGATTGATGTCGGTGCCTGCAATAATAATCCTCCGGTCATCAGTGCTCCGGACGATACCTGTGTCCTTGCGGGAGATAGCTTGGACTTTTTTATCCGTGCCTGGGACCCCGACCCTTCCAACGGGGTGGTTCTAACGGCTTATGGTGCTCCTTTCAATTTGGAAAATGCAGCTATTGCCGACCCCAATCCGGCAGGCAGCTATGATACGGCGATGATTCATTTCTTGTGGCAACCGCAATGTTTGGAAGTTAGAAAAAATCCGTATGATGCTTATTTTAAGGCAATTGACAACTCCACCCCCATTCCTTTGGCGAACTATCACACAACGCATATATCCGTTATTGCACCTCCGGTGAATATTATTTCGGCTACTCCGGTGGGGACTTCTATCAATCTGGATTGGACTCCTTCCGTATGCGAAAATGCCGTGGGATATAATATTTACCGCAAAGCGGGAATATCTTCTTTTGTGCCGGATGAATGCCAAACGGGCGTCCCCCCTTGGACAGGCTTTGAACGTATCGCTCAATTGAATGACCCTGCAATTCTTTTTTTCAATGATGATAATGAGGGGGCGGGACTGGTACACGGTATTGAATATTGTTATATCATTACCGCCCGTTTCGGTGATGGAGCGGAGAGCATTGCCTCTAATATCATGTGTGCTTTTCTTAAAAAGGATATGCCGATTATTACGCACGTAAGTGTGCAAAATACGGACGAAAATGAAGGTGCTATACAGATTATTTGGGCAAAGCCCACCGAAATTGATACCAGCCAACTTCCCGGACCTTATCAGTATCGCCTTTACGGAAAAGGGGAGGGTCAGACGGATTTTCAATTGTTGAAAACCTACGACGGTCTTGATGATACGACTTTTGTGCAGACGGGGCTGGATACCAAAAACCTGAAATATACCTACAAAATTGATTTTTACAATATGGAGGAGGGCAATGTGTTTAAAATCGGGACTACTCCGGAGGTACATTCTACCTTCCTTCAACTTTCGCCGACCAATTACAAGATTACACTTTCGTGGAATGAAGACCAGCCTTGGCTGCATGACAGTACGCATATTTTCCGCCGCAATGATCTTAGCGGAATGTATGATTCTATCGGCTCCGCTTACACTTCCCATTTTGTTGATTCGGCTTTGATTAACGGCAAGGAATATTGCTATTATGTCAAGACCTACGGGCACTATTCGCTGAGTGGCATCATTCGTCCGATTGTCAATTTTTCACAAATTAATTGTGATACTCCCTTGGACAATGTGCCTCCTTGTATGCCGGATTTAGCTATCGATATTGACTGTAATGCGTATAAAAATGAACTTGAAATCCTGTATCCCGATTCTTGTCTGGAAGAGGGGATGATGTTTTATATCCATTATATGTATGTCGCAAACAACGATTATATGGAAGTTATAGACTCGGTTACGGATTTGCATTATGAATTTGTTACCGACCCGCCGTCTATTGTAGGGTGTTTTGCCGTCTCGGCGAGGGATTCGTTGTACAATGAATCGCCGCTTTCAGATATTCAGTGTATCGATATCGATTCTTGCAATACCATCGTATTTCCTCCGATGATTTCCCCTAACGGAGATTCGCATAATGATTGGTTCCACGCCTTCTATGTCAATTCGGTGAAAGATTTTCATATTCAGATAGTCAACCGCTGGGGAAGTTTGGTGTATGAAAGTGATGACCCCTACTTTCAGTGGGACGGCAGTTGTCAGGATACCCGGATGCCTTGCAGCACCGGTACGTATTATTATGTTGCCCGGGTAACGGAATTTACGCTTTCGGGCTATGTAAAACGCATTATTAAGGGAAGTGTCAGCATTTTGTATTAGGTCTAATCCCCCAAGCATTTTGT
>WFZU01000029.1 GCA_015489405.1 Bacteroidales bacterium | reverse complement strand
GTCTGGTAGTGAATAAGAAATTTGTTTCTCCCGCTACGCTCAAGCTTTTTGAGCAGGAGACTATCAAACTTCCTGTATGGGATCCGATGTTTGCACCGGAGGATTAAAAGCTGTAAATAGTGTCTGTCCATAAAGTCAAGAGCTTGAGCTATAATGTTCGAATTCAAGGCTTGTGAAGTTCTGAAAGCAAAGGAGTTGACTTACGTCAATGACTGGTTTCAGAACGAGCGTAACGCAGAAGTCGGACATTATAGACAAGCTCTAAATAGAGTCTGTCTATAATATCCAATAACTTCGTTACGCTTATATTCAAAACTTCATTTCGGCAAGCTCAATGTAACACATTGACAGAAGTCAACTCCTTGATTTTGAGTATTTCGCAAGCCTTGTTCTTGAATATTCCAGCCTAGACTCCCGACTTTATGGACAGGCACTAAATATTCTGCATGCAACTTTTTCCCGGCATGCTTGTCTTGCTTTCGCAGGGCAAGTGATTAGGGGTGGCTTTTCCTTTTGTTTGCAATCGAAGTGCTACCCCCCGTTTCTTCCCTTATAAATCGAGTAAGTGGTCTGAGTCTGCGGTCAGCCATACGGGCTTGCTGAAAGAAGTTCCTGAAGGTTATGGTAACAATGAAGCCTTTGGATCTTTGCCACGGCAGGTGATTGTAAGGTGAGCCCGGTACAGACGACTAATGTAAAACAACAAAAGTTAGAAATACGATGACAAGAAAAATCTTTTTTATTTTGGTAGCAATATTTGCTATAACATTTTCATTATCAGCGCAAAAACATTCGGATGATGAATACCGGAAGCATCCTTATTGGCGCGGGATGATGCTTGATCCGGATGTTAATTTCTATGAAGTGCAAAAAGCCTTTAATCTTTACTATGAGGGGAAAGATATGACTCAAGAGAAGGGCTGGAAACAGTTTAAACGCTGGGAGTGGAATGCCAAACGGCATATCCGTCCGGATGGTAGCCGCATCCCGGCGGATTATATCTACAAGGAATATCAAAAATATTTCGTAGAGAAAGGGAAACTGTCCAAAAACTCCGGTGAATGGACTAATTTGGGACCTACTTATGACGTAGTTGGAGGAGGCGGTGTCGGCAGGGTCAATGCCATTGCATTTCATCCAACGGATGAAGACATCATTTACGTGGGAACCCCCGCCGGCGGCTTGTGGCGGACTACTAACGGGGGTGATTATTGGGAAAGTCTTACGGATTATTTGCCCACTATGGGCGTTTCTTCCATTGTCGTGGACTATGACAATCCTGCTATTATCTATTTCGGAAGTGGAGACCGTGATGCCGGAGATGCCGTTGGTATGGGCGTGTTTAAATCTACCGACAACGGGCAATCTTGGACATTGATGAACAATGGAATGGGAAATGTTACCGTCGGAAGATTAATTCAAGACATAAACAACCCGGATATCCTATTGGCAGGCACCTCCGGCGGAATTTTCAAAACTACCGATGGGGGGCAAAACTGGGAGATTAAGATGACCGGTAATTTTAGAGAATTGGTTTATAAACCTTTCAGTAGCAATGTAATATATGCCACCAAAGGTGGAAAAATCTATAAATCTACGGATGCCGGCGAATCCTGGAATGATATTTCCGGCAATATAATGAATGGTGCCCGTTCGGTAATTGCCGTAACTCCGGAAAATCCGAGTATCGTATATTTTCTTTTGACCGGAGGGAATGAATTTAATGCGCTTTACAAATCGACTAACAGTGGAAATAGTTTCACATTAAAATCTACCTCTCCCAATATCATGGGGTGGGAATGTTACGGAGGCTCCAGCGGACAAGCATGGTATGATTTGGATATTACGACCAATCCTTCCATGCAAAATTCCATTTATGCCGGTGGAGTCAATTGTTGGAAGTCAAGCGACGGCGGAAGCACATGGCAGATTAACTCCCATTGGTATGGCGGTTGTGGAGTCCCGCATGTGCACGCAGACTTGCATGTCCTGGAATATAATCCGTTGAATAACCGGATTTATGCCGGCAATGACGGGGGGATTTTTTATACCGCAGACGGAGGTAATACTTGGCATGCGATTTCAAATAATTTGAGTATTCAACAGGTGTACCGCATCGGAGGAAGTAAAACTAATGCGCACAAGGTTATGGTAGGGGCGCAAGACAATGGAACTGCGACCTACCTCGGAAGCTATTGGAAAAAAGTAATGGGCGGTGACGGAATGGATTGCCTGGTGGATCATACCAACCTTGGATTTAGTTATGCGGAACTCTATTACGGAAATATAGACCGGATTGTAAACAATGGCAATAATGTTCAGATTGCCGGCGACGGTGTGAACGGAATGAATGAGTCCGGCGGCTGGATTACTCCTTATTGTTTGAGTGAGTTTGACCACAACACTATGTTTGTCGGAATGAATAATATTTGGCGTACTACGAGTGTTACCTCTTCGGTTAGTTGGGAAAAAATAACCACCATCGGCGGGGGCTCTATTGAGGTTGTAGAAGCATCCCGTGCCGATCCCGGTATTTTCTATTATGCCAGAGGGAAAAAATTATATCGTTCCGATAATGTGATGGACGATGCTCCTGCATGGGTTCCCTTAGCGTCTTTTGTCCCCAACAACAATGATATTTTCACTATCGAGACAGACCCGGATAATCCGGATGTCGTATGGATAGGACAAGGGACTAAGATTTACCGTTCGGAAGACCGGGGTACCGTATGGGAAGACATTAGCGGAAGTCTGCCAAGCGTAAATATTAATTCGGTTGTCTATTATGCCCATGGCACACAAGGCTTGTATATCGGTACGGATTTGGGCGTCTTCTACCGGGATAAAAATATGGATGATTGGGTGCCGTTTTCCTCGGGACTTCCTATGGATGCTTCCGTGAATGAGGTGGAGTATTTCCACGACGAAGATGACCCTTCCAATGACAGGGTACGGGCAGGCACTTACGGGCGTGGTTTATGGGAATCACCCGTATGGAACGAAGCGCCTGTGGCGGATTTCAGCGTTGATTATCAGACTACTGCTCCGGGCTGTGCCGTCAATTTTACGGATCAATCCACCGGAAATCCATTCACCTGGCAATGGACTTTCACCGGCGGAACGCCTTCCACTTCCACCGAGCAAAATCCGTCCGGAATCACTTTCCCCGCTGCAGGTACGTACGCGGTGAGCCTGGAGGTCAGCAATGCCTCCGGACAGGATACCAAGACCGTGGAAGGATATATTACGGTGGATGCCGGATTGTTTCCCGAAGTGGATTTCTCTTCTCCCAATCCGGTTGCTTGTACCGGTGATGCTATTGAGTTGTACGACGAAAGTATTTTCTGTCCGGTCTCTTGGAACTGGGAGTTTAGTCCCAATACGGTAACCTTTCTTAACGGGACATCCGCTGCCTCTCAAAATCCGGTCATAAGCCTGGATGAGTCCGGAGTGTATTCGGTTACCTTGACCGCAACTAATGTCAATGGTTCACAAAGTCTCGAAAAATCAGACTTTTTATCCTCCGGAGGTTTTGAATTGCCTTATTCCGAAGACTTTGAAAATATGGAAGAGCCGGATAACAGCGCCTGGTCTATTGAAAATCCCGATGGAATGATTACTTGGGAAATTGCTACGGCTCCAAGGGAAGAGGCGGATAATAAAGCCTTGAAACTCAATCTGTACGATTATTATTCCCAAGCAGGTTCGGTAGATTGGTTAATCTCACCTCCTTTGGATTTTACCAATGTCGTCGAAACGCCCACATTGATATTTAAACATTCGTATGCACGCCGCTTTACCGGATATTCGGATACCTTGCATATTTACGGTTCCACGGATTGTGGCGCTTCCTGGGATAAGATTACTTCTTTTTATGTTTCCGAAGATGGGTATTTTGAAACCGTTGATCCGGTTGCAAACTATGCCTTTACACCCCAGGGAGCAGAGGATTGGAGCATGTATTTATCCGTTCATTTTCCGCAATATACCGGAATGAATAATGTGAAAATTGCTTTGGCATTGGTGAACAATTTCGGAAACAATTTCTATATTGACGATATTGAATTTGTTGATATGCCATTGAGTACCAAGGATATACCGGCATATAAACGTTTTTCCGTTTATCCGAATCCGGTCAGCAAAACACTTTTTGTCAAATCGAATAGCTCTCATTATCGCATACGCATTACTTCTATTCTCGGAGATGTCCTCTATGATGACGTACAACATGATAAATTGGAAGAAATTAGTGTAAAAGATTGGAACAAAGGAGTGTATTTTATCAATCTGATAGACAAAGATACGCAAACCCAATCGGTCGAAAAGTTTATTGTCGAGTAAACTCCGTAAACAACATTTGTTGAGCCTTTTGAAAGTATAGTAATACCTTTGGTGTCGATGCTTTCAAGAGGCTTTTTTTTCGCTATGGATGCTCGACGAAGGGAATTTTCTTTATTCTGCAAGGCAGATTCTTCCCTTTTTCAATGATAATGGAAAGTTATTGCGGCTTGCCGTAAAACTCTCTGCGAATCAAAAGGGGAGAAGGGACTAAGAATTTTTGCTGTGGTCAAAGTGAATATTTTGTACTTTCGCATTGAAAAGAAAAGTAAATGAAGATAGAAATAGAGAAAGATGCGGGATTTTGTTTCGGGGTAGTCAATGCTATTGAAATAGCTCAAAAAGAGCTAAGTCCGGACGAACCTTTATATTGTTTGGGGGACATTGTACATAATGAAGCCGAGATAAAAAGGTTGGAAGAAGCCGGCATTCGTTTTATCGATAAATCTTTCCTTCCCGATATCAAGGGTAAGAAATTGCTTTTTAGAGCGCACGGCGAACATCCGGAGACTTATCGTAAAGTGCAATCGCTTGACATACAATTAATTGATGCTACTTGTCCGATTGTCCTGAATTTGCAAAAAAACATCCGGAAATATTACGAAGAAGCCCAAAAAAACAACGGACAGATTGTCATTTTCGGAGACTCCGGTCATCCGGAAGCAATAGGGCTGAAAGGGCAAACCGGAGAAAAGGCGATTATCGTAAGTCAGCCGGATGATATTCAAGCGATAGATTTTGCCCGTCCCGTATATCTTTTTTCTCAAACGACCAAATCGGGGGAGCAATATGAAGTCCTGGCGGATAATATCCGGAAAAATATGAAAGCGGGAGTGTCCCTCTTTGTGAAGAAATCGGTCTGTGGTCAGGTAGCCAACCGGGCTCCCAAGCTGCGCCGTTTTGTCAAAGACTTCGAGGTAATTATTTTTGTCAGTGGACGCAAAAGTTCCAACGGAAAATATTTATACAGTGTAGTCAAAGAGGTGCACCCGGATACACACAAGATTACTTCGCCCGCTGAATTGCAAAGCGCTTGGTTTGAGCATAAAAAGTCGGTCGGAATCAGCGGGGCAACCTCTACACCGCAATGGCTGATGGAAGAAGTAAAGAAAACAATAGAAAAATTATGTATCTCGAAAAACTGAAACTGATTAATTTTAAAAATTACGAAGAAGAAAGCTTTGATTTCTGCCGCAAAATCAATTGTTTGACCGGTCTCAATGCCAGTGGGAAAACGAATGTATTGGATGCGATTTATTATCTTTCGTTTACCAAAAGTTATTTTACCAATACGGATTCTGCCGCTATCCGGCACGGAGAAGATTTTTTCGCTATTCATGCAAACTATCAAAATAGTGAAAAAGAACCGGTTAGCCTCAGTATTACCTTCCGTAAGGGGGAGAAAAAAAACATCAAATGGAACGATAAACTTTATACCAAACTTACGCAACATATCGGGAAAATACCCTTGGTAATGATAAGTCCTTACGACCGGGATTTGATCAATGAAGGGAGCGATGTCCGCCGGAAATATATTGACTCGGTAATTGCACAATTTGATCCTGCTTATCTTTCCCAATTAATTCGCTACAATAAAGTATTAAAGCAGCGAAATGCTTTGCTGAAACAGTATTTTGCTCCTACGGAGAAAGAGAAAGCCAATATTGCGCTTTGGGACCCGCAGATGGCTCAATTGGGAACGGAAATCTTTGAAAAAAGAAGGCATTTTATTGAACTTTTTACCCCTATCTTTCAAAAATATTTCAATCTTATCTCGCAGGGCAAAGAAAAGGTAAGTTTGAGTTATCATTCGGATCTGTTTAAACAGGGAATGGAAGAACTTCTTCGCTCATCCATAGAGGATGATATCCGTCTTCATTATACCTCCAAGGGTATTCATAAAGATGACCTCCGTTTTATGATTGAAGGCTTTCCGGTCAAAAGGTTCGGTTCGCAAGGACAACAGAAATCCTATGTGATAGCACTTAAATTGGCACAATTTGAATACATTCACAATATCACACACTTGAAACCGATACTTTTGATGGATGACATCTTTGACAAATTGGATGAAGAGCGCGTAAAACAACTTATCGAAATGGTCAAACACGATGATTTCGGACAGATTTTTATTACCGACACACATCAAGACCGTATATTGAGTATCTTTGACGATATTGATGCGGAGCACACCGTATATGAAATATCCCAAGGCAAAATAGTCCGTAAATTCGATTGAAATGTGGCACCGGGAAGAGAAAAAAATTGAAGACCTGCTCAACGAACTTATTGAGGCTTACGGAATGCGCAAGAAGCTGTCGGAAAGCGATTTGCGATTGTCGTGGGCGCCTGTAATGGGGGAGGAGGTTGCCGGTCAAACTCTTCAACTTTACGTAAAAGACAACAAACTCTTTGTAAAACTGAAATCCGCCGCTTTGCGCAATGATTTGCAATACCGTAAAAGCGAAATAATGCAGAAATTCATTGATTATCACGGAAAGCGGATTGTCGAAGACATCATCTTTTTAGCTTGATTTCAAACGGACAGCCGCATCTTTTCTCATCCTTTCCAAGGTGCTCAAAATTTCCTCACCCGTTGCCGGCAGTTGCAAGGGCGCTTCTATGTGATAGTCATAGACGGAAGCCAGCGCATCTTTGACTGCCAGCCATACGGAGATGGCTAACATAAACGGAGGTTCGCCGACCGCCTTGCTCTGACGAATAGTATTGGGATTAGGTGCGGACTTTAAGAGAACGGCACTAAAATGTTCCGGAATATCCGGGAAAGCCGGAATCTTATAGGTGCCGGGCGAATCGGTCAATAAGCGCCCCTTTTCATCGTAGCGCAATTCTTCGTAGAGTACCCAGCCCATACCTTGTACAAAACCACCTTCTACCTGTCCCAAATCAATCTCCGGATGAATACTTTTGCCGGCGTCATGCACTATATCGACGGACAAGACTTTGGTCTCTCCGGTCAGGATGTTGACTTCCACTTCCGAAATGACTATGCCGAAAGCAAAATAATGAAAGGGTTTCCCTGCTCCTTTTGATTTGTCATAATATATGTCCGGTGTTTTATAAAATCCTGTGGCGCTTAAACTTATCTGTGCGAAATATGCCTCTTGCACGAGTTTTGCAAAATCAATGCTTACCTCCGGCTGCTCTCTCAAAAATACTTTTCCGTCTTGGAATATTACCGACTCCAAGGGCGCCTCACTTTTTTTGGTTTGCAAAAAGAAGTTTGCCAAGCGTTTTTTGAGTTTGTCCACGGCATTTTTTACTGCCATACCATTGAGGTCTGTCCCCGAAGAAGCCGCCGTGGCGGAAGTGTTGGGAACTTTGGAAGTGTTGGTAGCATTCACTTTAATATGGCTTTCGTCTATTCCCATTTCCAAGGCTGCAATACGCCTGATTTTAGTATGTAAGCCTTGTCCCATTTCGGTGCCACCGTGATTGACGAGCAGGGTGCCGTCTTGGTAAATATTCACCAGGGCGCCCGCTTGGTTTAAAAAGCTGGTCGTAAAAGAAATTCCGAATTTCAGGGCTTGCATTGCCAGTCCTCTTTTCCGGTAGGTATGTTGCCGGTTGAAAACTTGAACTTGTTTCCTTCTTTCACGATAGTTTACCTTTTCCGATAATTTTTCCTCCAAGAGGGGCAAACGTATATTTTCCACTTTTTGGAGGTAGTGGGTGACATTATTTTTTCCCGTGTAAAAATTGCGCTTCCGGACATCATACGGGTCTAAACGGCAACGGCGGGCTACTTCTTCAATGATATTTTCTATGGCGACGATGCCCTGCGGTCCTCCGAATCCTCTGAAAGCGGTATTGGAAGGTTTGTTGGTACGGTAAATCATTCCCCTGACGCGCATGTTGGGAATATAGTACGTATTGTCCACATGAAACATAGCACGTTCGAGGATGGCACCCGAAAGGTCCAGGCTGCTTCCTCCGTCTGCCAGCAGCTCGATATCGAGGGCATGTATCTTTCCGTCACCGGAAAATCCGGCTTTATAGCGTATTTTGAAAGGGTGTCTTTTTCCCGTATTTGCCTGGTCTTCTTCACGTTCGAGTTGCAGTCGTACCGGTCTGCCGGTATGTTTTGCCAAGAGGGCGGCATATGCGGCATAGTGATTCGCTTGGGTTTCCTTCCCTCCGAAAGCGCCTCCCATACGGCGGGTTTCCACTTCCACTTCGTTGCGTTGTATCCCCAGGACTTCCGCTACGATAGCTTGGGTCTCCGAAGGGTGTTGGGTGGAAGCATAGACTTTCATCTCGCTGTCTTCTCCGGGGACGGCAACGGAAATATGGGTCTCGAGATACCAATGTTCTTGCCCTCCGGTGTACAGTTCGCCTTCCAAAGTATTGGAAGAATTTGCCAACGCTTCGCCGGTATTGCCTCGTTCTATTTTCCGGGGCGTGCCGATATGTTCACCGGCTTGTATTGCCTCATCCAGTGTCAGGATAGCTTTTTGTTCCCGGAGGTCGGTTTGTATCAGGCGGGCGGCTTGTTTTGCCGTTTTCCTGTCTCGTGCCGCAATGAGAAAGAGCGGTTGCCCCTTAAAAAAGATTTCTTTCTCCACCAAGCATGGCTCATCGTGAGCGATAGGTCCCATTTGGTTTGTGCCGGGAATATCTTTGTAGGAGAGCACGGCAAAAACACCTTCTACTCCCTTTGCTGCCTCCAAATCAAAAGAATAAAGACCGGCTCTGGCAAAAGGGCTCCTGACAATATATGCCTCCAACATCTGAGTCCCAAAATCCAAATCACCGATATAACGGACTTTTCCTTGTGCTGTGATAACGGCACTCTCGTGATATTTTTCCTTTATCATTCCATTCTTATTTTGCTGATACTCAATGCGCCTCCGGCGAAAAAAATGATTGAAAGGAGTGTTTTCCCCGGGGAGCTGTCCGTATCATTTTACGTTGTAAAAGTAATAAAAAATATCTTACCACTAAAAAATCACTTTTTTTCTTCCTGCGGAGAAAATATTCTGTTCAGAGCAATTCCCGGTCTATGAGCGGCAGTATTTTTTTCAGGCTGTTAAATCGCTATGTTATCATTCAAACTTTTATCTACTTTTGCAGCCGCATTCCGGCTATCCGGAAAGAATGGAGATGGTAATCAGAAAATGAAAATATGGATTGGCAACAGAGAACCCGTTTGCTGTTGGGAGAAGAAAAATTGCAACAATTGAAAGAGGCGCACGTCTTTGTCGCCGGAATGGGTGGCGTTGGCGGCAGTTGTGCCGAATCATTGGCGAGAGCCGGAATAGGGAAGTTGAGCATTCTGGATGCGGACATTATTACGCACGGGAATATTAACCGGCAGTTGATTGCTGATCATAACACGGTCGGAATGCAAAAAATCATAGCTTGGGAGACACGCTTGCGAGCTATTAATCCGGAAATACAGCTGAACACTTTTTCGGATTTTATCTTTGAGGAGAATATCGAGAGTCTTTTTCCCGGAGGGGTGGATATCATCGCAGATGCTATCGATACGCTCCAACCCAAAGTGGCGCTCATTTCCTATGGATTGCGACATAATGTTCCGTTGGTCAGTTCCTTGGGGGCGGGAGGGAAGCTGGACCCTTCGCAGATACAGGTAGCGGATATATCCAAATCATACGGTTGCCGCTTCGGTAGAATGCTGCGCAAACGGTTGCATAAACTGAATATTCATAAAGGGGTGCGAGTGGTGTTCTCTCCGGAATATGTGAGTAAGGAGAAAATTCAATATACTGAGAACGAGAGAAATAAAAAGACAACGGCAGGCACTATCTCCTATATGCCGGTTTTGTTTGGCAATTTTATGGCGGCGGAGATTATCCGCAAGTTGCTTGAATCTTCGCAAGAAAAATGATGACTTCCGTGGCAAAAGGGCAATCCCTATCGCTCGATTTTCCCTTCATCGGCAAAACTGTAATAGTCGTTTCCACCGATAATAATGTGGTCTAATACCTCCAATGTCAGGAGTTTCCCTGCTTCCACAAGGCGTTTGGTCAGACGTATATCTTCTTGGGAGGGCTGTATATTTCCGGAGGGATGATTGTGGCATAAAATCATTGAGGAAGCGGCATTTTCCAAGGCAATTTTAAAAAGTTTTTTGGGGTCAACAAGTGTGCCGGCAAAGCCGCCTTCACTGATTTTTACCGGACGGATGACATGATTGGAACGGTTGAGCAGCAAAATATGAAATTCTTCATGATTATTTTGTCCCAAGATTCCATGAAAATATTCAAAAGCTGTTTTGCTGGAATTGATTTTTTTCTGACTTGCCTTGAAAGTGCGGATACGGTTTCCCAATTCCAATGCGGCGATGACAGTGATGGCTTTGGCTTCTCCGATACCTTTATATTGCATCAATTGGTCGATGGAAAGCCGGGAAAGAATATACGGATTATTATTATGGTCCCGCAATATTCTTTGGGAGAGTTCCAATACCGTTTCATCACGTGAGCCTGAACCTAAAAGAATGGCAAGAAGCTCGGCGTCGGTAAGTGCCTTTCTACCTTTGTTACGCAATTTTTCTCTCGGACGGTCTTCTACAGCCCATTGGTTTACGGGGAAATGTTTCATAAGTATTAACGGACAATAATTTTTTGAGATTGGATGAAGCGATGCCCTAATTCATCACGGATGATAGCATAATAGAGATATACTCCCGCAGGCAAGCGATGTCCTTGCAGGTCCCTGCCGTCCCAAGAGAACAACTTATAATCTCCCCGTAGGGTAAATACGGAATTTTCGTAGCGGTAGCGTTCTTTGCCGTTCAAGTCGTAGATAAACAGCTGTATATCAAAGTTTTCGTAGTCCGGCGCATCGGAAAAATAAAAACTTGTAGATTGCTCCAAGGGGTTGGGAGCAACGTAAATTCTATTTCTGATAATTTCTTTTTCTTTCAGGAAATAGAAAGAGATATTTGCACTGCCCCGGTTATTGTAGTTATCCCAGGCAAAGAGCTGTATCGTATGTTGTCCGGTTTCCAACTGCTCCAAAGCATAAGTTACAGAGCCGCAACAGATAGCGCCGGATTCCGGATGATAATAGTCCGGAAGCAGAATGGGGTTTCCGAAATCATCGTCAATGTACATAAAGAGGTCATGCCCTAATCCTTGATTGGAAATATTTATTCCATGCTCATCGCTCAAATTTGCCAACAGAACAGCTTCATTCGAAATCGTATCCCCATTCCGGAAGCTATTATCATTGATATACAAGGAAATTGCGGGGGGAGTGTTGTCAATGCTTGCGTCGGCATCGGTGCCGCCGAGCATAAAATCATCAAAGGAGCCCATAGCCGTTTTGCCTCCGTCTTTGGCAAACAGTCTGAACAATCCTTGTCCGTATTCTTGTTCCATGTCCAAGGGGACAAAGATGGAGCCTGAAATAGTTCCCGAATCTACCGGAACAATAACTTTGTTCAACAGGGTATTTTGTACGTAGTAGGTCGTCTTTAATTCCGGCGAATCGTTCCCCAATGTGTGGATTTTTTGTTTCTTGTCAAAAAGTTGTATTTCGGCATTTCCATTAAAATCCTGCATAAAATTATCATTGAGGTCATAAACTTTTGCTTCAAAATTTACTTCCATCAACGATTGCAGCGTATCAAGAGCAGTTTGATTGCTTATCGTAAAATCTTTTATCCGGTAGGAGGGCAGCGCAAGGCGAAGCGCCGGGTCACCGAGTATGCCGATATTTTTACGGCTCGTAGCTCCTACATTCTTGGATAAAATATAAATGTCGCCAAGTCTGAGAAAATTATTGTCTTGGATATTGAAAAGATTGTTAAAAAACTTTTTATTCAGAATGTTATTGGCGCCTGCCCAAGCCAAGCGGTACGTAGTAATCATGGCAATAGCACCACCATGAGGATTGAGATATGTGAGTTCGCCTCCGGAAATCTTATTGACATCGTCAAATTTGCTAAATTCGCACGTAGCCGTTACAAAGAGAGGATAGCGGTTGTTGTTCCACGAATTAATCATCGAAATATCCAAGACGCGCTCTTCCGACCAGCCTATTTCACTACCATGACCGATATAATTAACAATCAGGGCACCCCGGTCTATGGTTTGGTTGATACGTTGATTTACGTCCGGATACCGGTCTCCATTAGGGGTCTGCTGTTGTTGATATGTGTCAAAATAGATTTTTACATTCTCTATATCCGGATTTGTTCTCCGGGTACGAACTGCTATGGTGTCAGCTTGCGACAGGAACAGGTTGCCTTCCTCGTCGTCCGCAATAAAGCATATTTTACGCTGCCAATCTCCGCATATTTCACTGTCATTCATGTATTTCTCTATTTTGTCAACCATCTGTTTAGCCTGCTCATAAGAGGAAACACACATTCTGCCGGTGGCAATATCCACAATACCCTCCCCGTCGTCTCCTTCGTCATCATCCAGACAACCGAAAAAATCTTCAATCACAACAGAGTTCGTTTTCATAAGCGATTGCAGGGTCTCAAAAGGGGGGATTTGGTTTTCGGTTGTGCCCAATATTCCTTTGTAATCATAACTTCCGTCTGCCATAAGCAGCAAGTATTTAGGATAGTTGTCCGGGTATTTATCATAGAAAAATTTCATCATATTCCGGATGGCAACAGGGGTCATTTTCCCGGAAGAAAACTCATTATAGACATTTTGGTCGCTCAACACGAGACAACTCAATCCGTCTTTAGCAGCATGGAGATCCGCCAATCGTTGCGCTTGCGGAAGGTATGCTTCCGGAGCTACTATGACCATATCCGCTGTCGCTGCCGCATGGATATTTTGGGGAGTAACGGGAGACTCATAATGAGGATGTGGAAAAGAAGCGCCCTTGTCCAGTATCACAAATGTATTTGTATTGTTAATCTGCCGGACAAAAGAGAGTATTCCATCGTCGTATGCGGTCTGAATAGCTACCGGAGCATTGGGAGTACTGACATCCCATACGCCGGCATCCGGTGGGGATTGTATCCGGAAAAGTGAACGTTTGTTGCCCTCTTTGGCAAAATCAATAAATTGCATCGCTCCGGAATCAAAAATTAATTGTCTTTGATAGGTAAGCGTCAAATAATCAAACCATATTTTGGATGAAGGATTGTTGGGCAGGCAGAAAAAAGAGAAGTTGAGATCTTCTGAAGTGAGCGGAAAAGAATAATGCTTCTCATGCCTGTGAGCTACTTTGAAAAGGTTCGGTTTGAAAAAGATAATATTGCTGTCACCCACATTTTGGTTGATTGTAAAAGCCACTTTCCCATTGGAAAAGATGCGTGCTGCCAGCGCATATTCAATCCGGTATTCCGTATTGGGGACAGGATTTTGCAGGTGCATCGTAAAATTTAAGGATTCGCCTTCGCCCAACGCATGTCCGTACCACCTTTTGCCGGAGGCTATAAGGTTTTCTTCATCTACCTCATAGTGGAGAACATCCGGGAAACTGTTGATGGTGTCCGTAGGTGTAAGGGGGGTGTCATCGGTAGGAATACGAAGACCGCTACCTTGATCGAGGGTCAAGAAATAGTAGGACTTCCGGGTATAAATATTAGGTGAATAGCGATAGTATTCCTGATTGACGAAGTCCCTGTTTTCCGGACCTGTGGCGTAAAACAAAACGAAATCGCCCGGGTCAAAAGAACCGTCATTACCGTCTTCCACGTCAATGGAGAGCTCTTTTAAATCATCTTCCCGCGGTAACGAAAGAGTTTCCGGCATATTGCGTCCGCCGTTACCGAAAATCCGTATATTTTCAGGCACAATATCGTCCGGATTTATGCCATAGTCCACGAAATCTTGGTACGAAATTTTGAATATGCCGGTGGTATCCACGGATATTTTATGCCAGGTTCCTTGCCGGAGTACGGACTGTTCGGCATAGTTTATTTGTTGGTGAATGGGAGATTTGGTGTCCGGCTCAGTTTGAATCTTTATTTCTATGGAACGTATCTTTTCCCATTGGTGCGTTTTTTCGTTGATAGCCAAAGGGATGAAAGAGATGACCCAACGGGCTTGTTTGCGAAAATGACGGAGCTTTTTCTCAATATGAAAAGCAGGAAGTTCTATCGATGAGACGAATGCTTTCTCTTCTTCGCTAAGGGGGGAAAATGCTTTTATCGTATAAGAAACGGATATGCCGGCAGCCTCTCCGGCTTCAACAAGAGCGTACACCGGAAGTCCCTCCGGCGTGAGGTCTTGGGCTTCTTCGCAAGAGAGAAAAGGGATACCGCCCGCTTGCTGCACTCCGTTCCAGTGAAATTCAGTCGTAATAGTCTTCTCTTCTTGGGCAAAAACGGACTGTAAGCCCCCGATGAAAAGAAATAAAAGGAAAATATATTTTTGTTTCATATTTTTGCCATAAAAACCGGATGCAAAGATAGTAAAATATTTCTTTGTCATCCGGCGGTTATTACTTTTCAATTGTCAATAGACATAATGAATCTGTTTTAGCGAATATAAACCAGCTTGCTGGTAGCCGTCTCATATTTTCCGGCGGCATTGCGGACTACCAATTTATAGATGTAGGTGCCGCTTTTGATAAGATTACCGTTCATGTCTTTCCCATCCCAAGCACCGGACTTATACACGTAATTTCCTCCTTCCGAGAAGTCTTTGATGATATTTACCAAGCGTCCGGAAGTGGAGTAGATTTGGAGTTCCACATCGATCTGATCCTCCGATTGATTATGCTGAAAACTGAAATGAGTTCCCATCGCATAAGAGAACGGATTGGGATAGTTCATGAGATATTTAATTGCCATTTGTTGCGATGGCACCACGATAAAATCAATGCTTGCCGTGTTGGAGTTGTTGAAAACATCCCAAACACGCAGGGTCATCGTATGAGGTCCGTCAGACAGTCCGTAAAGAGGGTAGGTGATGTGTCCGTGTGTAAAATCATTCAATTCGGTTTCGTAGAAGTCATTTACGACAAAGGTTTTAGTGTTGTCCAAAGTTAGCTCAAGATTGTGCCCTATGCCCGAACCGGAGGTGTTGATGCCGCTTTCGTCATACGTCTTGGCAAGCATAATGGGGTTTTCATTGGTAACCCCTCCGTTTTCAAACAACCAGTCATTAATGGAAATCTGAACTTCGGGGGGAGTGTCGTCTGCGATGCCCCCTTCTTGAATACCTCCGACTACAATATCCTGATAGCCGGCAGCATCAAATTCATCATTGTGTGCGTAAAGGCTTATCTTTCCCATTCCATAAGCATAAATGATGTCTTTGGGGACGATAAAATCCACTTGCCATTTTCCATTGATGACACTGGCTTTTCCATTGTAAATTACGTGGTCTTGTTCTTGGAAAGTTTCAATAGGACTGTTGGGGTCATTGCCCAAGGTTTTGTAATTGACAAATTTGTCAAAAACTTTAATGTCTGCTTCCCCGTTGAAATCATTAAAAACATCTCCCGCTTCGTTGCTCACATTGCCGTGAATTTGCACATAGGCAAGGGCTTTGATAGTGTCCACCGAGACTTCCGTAACATTTACCTTTTGTCCGGGAAGAGCCAGTTTGATAGCCGGATCTCCGACAAAAACATACTTGAAACTATTGATTCCTTTCTTGGTATTGTTTTTGGATTTGCGCAATACCTCTCCCATACTAAGTTGTTCTCCATCAAACTTTTGTAATGCGTTGGTGTATATTCTTTTACTCAACGCGTGATTGGCACCGCCGAAAGTAGGACGCGTGGTCGTATAAAGGGCAATGGCGCCACCTTTAGGATTGGTAAACATCAATTCTCCGGCGGAAAGTCTTCCGGGATTGTCAAAACGGGTCAGTTCGCAAGTAGCCGTGATAAAGAGAGGGAGCCGGTAGGTATTGTCCCAGTTGGCAATATCACTGATTTTGACAATCCTTTCATGTGCCCATCCGGCTTCCCCTCCGTGTCCTACATAGTTTAGGATGAGGGTTCCTTTACTGAGCCTCCGGCTAATAGCGTCTTCTACGTCTTTATAACGTTGTCCGGAAGGAGTTGCTTCTTGTTGGTAGGCATCCAAATAGATCTTATCGATATTGATAGTGCTGTCTTTTTGGGCAATAATATCCGCTAATTCTTCGCATTGGTTGACAAACAAACCACCTTCTTCATCATCGGCTATGAGACAAGATACGTTGCGCCAGTCTCCGAAGACCTCTTTGCTTTTATTGACGTAGTTAAAAGTTTTATCCACCGCATCTTTTGCTTCATCCGGCGTATTGACAGGGAAGCGTCCCAAGGATATATCCAGCAAGTCATCGTCTGTTAGTTGGGCAAAGAAATCATCCGTAGCGTAGGAGACGGTTTGACTCATCGGACTGTCGGCGTTTTCCCAGACGGGTACGAGATTTGCATGGGGATAAAGGATGCCTTTGTAATCATAAGAAGCATCTCCGAAAAGGAGGACGTATTGCAGGGGAGTGCCGGAAATGGAATTATCAAACACCATCTTCAAGAAATCACGGATAGCGGTAACGTCTTGTACGCCATTGCTAAATTCGTTGTAGATTTGTTGCGGTGTAACGATAGCCGTACTAAAATTGTCTTTTGTAGCATGGAAATTTGCCAGACGTTCTGCTTGATTGACAAAATCAGGATAGCTGATGATGATCATATTCTTGTCCCTAACGGCATGCAAATTTTGATTGGGGACATTTCCGATAAGCCCCGCTTGCAGGAAAGCGCTCCCGTCAAAAGCTACAAACTCATGTAAATGATTGGTGGCAAGTTTAAATTGAGCTTTCCCGCCGGCAAAGTTAAAATCTTGCTGTTGAACATTAAGCGGATCGCTTACATCCCAAATGCGCAAGTCCGGATTTGCGGTGCTGATTTCAAATTGGCTGACATTTCCTTCGCCCACGCCGGCAATACTGCGAAACGGAAGTTGTCCGCTCCCGAATTGCAGATGACAGATAGTTTTGAGCGAGAAGAAGTCCAAATAACCGACGGAAGTGGAGAGGGGTTTAATATATTCTATTTTCAGTGTAAAATTGTTGCCCGGAGCATCGAACGTTTTGGTGCCGCTGGCAATAGTTCCGACATCGCCAAAGGCACCGCCGGGTAGTTTAGAGACCGTTTTGGACGTTAAAAAAGAGTTGTTGATGTAGAAACTGAATTGACTGACCGTTTTGGATTGTGCTGCCAGATTGAATTTCAATTCCACGGGGCTATTAAGATCAAGATTGGGAATGTCAATGGGGAACTCATAGGAGGTCGTAAAATCAAATTTTTCTCCTACCCACATCTTTCCGGAACGGTTAAGATTGTATTCTTCCGATTCGTGATGATAGAGATAGTCGTAGCTGTTTACGGTGTATGTAGCCGCGGCCGTGCTTTGTGCTTGAATGCCGATGCGTTTGCCGGCTCCCTCACTGACGGTGATAAAATAATCAACCTCACCGGTATAGATATTTTTTTGATAGCTGAAATTCCCGTCTAACGAATACATTTCAGTGTCGGGTCCCTTGCCGTAAAACAAAATGTAGTCTCCTTCATTAAAAACGCCATCCTCTTCACCGTAAACGTAAATAGCGTTCTCTTGCAAGTCGTCATATCTCGGTGCCGTAATATCCTCCGGTAGCATTCCGCCCCCGTTCCCGTAGATTTTCAACTGTTGCGGATTGATACTGCTCACCGCTATTCCCAAAGATTGCAAATCGGAATAAGTCAATTTATAGATGCCGGTGTTGTTTACCGATATTTTGTACCAATCGCCTTGCGCAAGAACCGAATTTTCTGCATATTTCTTGCCTTTTTGCAGGTCTTTTGCGCCTTTTGACCGGAGACGAATATCAAAGGAAACAACTTTGTTGATAAAACCGCTGGCAGGGTCCTTTACGAAAGGAAGAAATTCCACGATAAGAAAGGTCTCCTTGCCGGCTTGGGCGGTGTAGGTTTTGACCGCAAGTTGATTCTTCGCCTTATCCTTCAATTTTGAGAGCATAGACTCGTCAAAGACAGGTTCGTAGCGGATATGTGTGATATCGGCTTGGTAACGAAGTCCGGGAGCGACCGGAATACGCTTGTAAAATACCGGAAGATCAGAGCCTTCTTCGTAGGAAGCATCTTGAAAGCTCAGTATTTTTTGCGGGGTGCCGTTTGCCCTGTCTATTTGGATGGTATTCCACTTCAATTGTACGGAATAGCGTTGTGCTTGTACTAATGAAACGGATGCACAGAAAAGAAAAACAAAATTGAGAATAATCAGTTTCTTCATAATAATAGTCCGAATTATATTTTACTATCTCTTCAACGCCGTTTTTGGCAAAATATTATAGCACCGGCAAAATAAACACAGATGCTTATTTTGAGCTTGTCTATAGTGTCCGACTTCTGCGTTACGCTCATACTCAAAACCTTATTTCGGCGGGCTCAATACATCGCATTGACAAATGTCAACTCCTTGGTTTTGAGTATTTCGTAAGCCTTGTTCTTGAACATTATAGACAAGCTCTATTTTTTCAACAAAATTTGATATTCGGGATGCCGTTGGACATAGGCTACTACGGCGGAACAGAGGGGAACGATAACGAAGTTATTTGCTTTGGCAAATTCCATTGCCGCCTTTATCAATTTCGATGCAATTCCTCTGCCTCGATGCGCCGGAGGCACGAAGGTGTGAGGGAAAACCATAGTTTGATGATCCTTGAAGTAATATTCACATACGGCTTCTTCTCCTTCGATGATCAGCCGGAACTTCCCGGTGTTTTGTATTTCCATAAAGCTAAATTTTTTATACGTTTATTATTCCGGCTGTTAGCCAAATAAATTTTTACAAAAGTATTTGTTTTTTTGAAAAAAGAATTACTTTTGCCGTACATTTTTGGTGCATGCTGCTTAAAATGGGAATGCCGTGAAAATCGGCAACAGTACCCGCTGCTGTGTACCTCGTATAAAAAGTGTTGTTTTCCACGCCACTGTCCGGAATAGAGGATGGGAAGGCACCGGCAACATCGAGGAAAGTCAGAAGACCTGCCAGAAGTGTAAATTTCAAAACTTTCGGGTGAAAAGTTGAAATTGGATGCTCTTAGCGTTTTATTTTGTTTGCCTTGTGAGTTTTTTTATTGATTTTATGGGCGTGTGTAGTTTGTGAAGATTTGCCTCCGGGGATTCTCGGATGATAAGCTACCGTAATGTTGGATAGGTGATATTTTTGCTCCGGAATTTTCGCCGGCGAATACACGTAAAAATGTGATTAGAGAACGAAGTAGGAATTAAATAGAAATTTAAAAAATTAGTTGTATGAAAAAAAATTACTTGTTTATCCTGGTGTTAATATTTGCGGTAAGTATGCAAAGCCATGCACAGCAATTTGTCAATCAGTTGTTGATCGGTTCCGGCGGAGTCTATGGAAATCCGGACGATCACCTTAGCCTTGCGGCATATCAGCCTGTGCAAGATACGACGGTCGTTTTCGGAGGCGTGAATACGGAGTCCATTCAAGATATGGTCTTGGAGGGTTCCAATCTGTATGTGGCGGCTCAGGATTCTATTGCCAAATATGATGTGGATACAAAAGAACGTTTGGCGATAGTGGCTTGCAGCAATGTGAACCAATTGCTTGTTGATAACGGAAAATTGTATGCCAGCCGCTGGATAAGCCCCGAAGATGGAGTATATGTACGGGTGTTTGAAACGTCCGGACTTTCCTGGGTGGCAGATGTCGAAGGAATGTCGGGCGATGCGGCTGATCTGGTTATGGCAGGCGATACGCTCTATGTCGCCGTGAATGGCGGCTGGGCAGGAACCGAAGGAAAATTGGCTGTCATCGATAACAACTATCAATTGGTGCGCGAAGATAATCTGGGAACGGATGCAGTAGGCATTTTTGATTTGTTCGTCTATGACGGAAAAATCTATTCGGTCAACCGTACTCCCTGGGGCGCTTCGACCGGTTCTATCAGTACGTATGATCCTACGACCGCAGAAGCAACGACCACCGTCTTGTCCCACGTCGTCGGAAAGGGATTGGACAGACACCAAAATACGCTTTACCTGTTGTTGGATGGAAATATCGCTTCTTTCGATTTGTCCGGTCAAAGCGTAACGGATGAAAATATTGTGGCGCCGGCTACTTCGGGCATTTCCGCTGCTGTCTATGATTCGTTGAACGAGCGTTTCTATGTAGCGGAAACAGATTATATGTCCTCCGGTGATGGCTTTATTTATTCCGCCGCAGGCGAAAATATCGGCAGTTTTGAGGCGGGTATCTCTACCGAAGCATTGCTGTTGGATATTCGTGCGGACTTCACTTTCGACGATGTCCAATATTGGGTTGGAAGTGGTAGCAAACAAGCGCTCTTTGTCGTGGATTGGAACGATGGCGTGGAGCCGGAAGCCTTGGCTTGGGGATACCGTTGGGACGGCACGGCAACCGCCGAAGATATGATCAATGAAATTGTGAATGCAGATGAACGTCTTTCAGCAGATATGAGTGGTGGTTTTCTCTCATCGCTGGCGTATGAATCCGCAACGTTTACGCATGCGGGAAGCCAAGCAGGTTTGTATTGGTCCACTTGGTCCGGAGAGAGTACGCCGGACTGGGCAATGAATATGGGAATCTCAACGGAGTTGGAGGATGGTGCGTGGTTCGGATGTTCGATGACGGACTTCAATCCGGCGACAGCTCCGCAGGTGCCCGTAGCAGCCTTAGACCCCAATGGCATTGCAGAAACTTCCGTAAAGGTGGAATTATATCCCAATCCGGTTGTCAATCAGCTTAAAATCAGTGGTATAGACATGCAAAAAATTGAAATATATTCCTTGCAAGGAGAACGTGTTCGCATGGAAATGCCGGACTCAGACTTCGCCGTCTTGTCGCTGTCTTCTTTACGCCCCGGGGTATATTTCCTCAAAATTTATTCTTCCGCAGGAAACATTAGCCGTAAATTTATAAAACAATAGCTTTTACTCTTTATACAAAAACAGTGATGTTAAGGAGATATATAATGCATCTTTGCCTGATTGCTTTGCTCTCTTGGGGGCAAAGCATCTCCGGGCAATTTGCTCCTCCGGCGGGGCAGGAAGGCTCTACTGCCATTGCCGCAGACAGTAATGTCTTTGTCCGTTGGGCGGACGAGTGCCAATATTTTCCCTCTTGGCAAAATATTGCCGATACCACGCTGGGACTTGTGAGTTACGGAGAGCCGGAAGATGCCTTGGGACAAGCGGACGGTAGCGTGTTGAGTCTGGGAGACGGAGGGCGTGCCCTGTTTCATTTTGAGCCCCCGCTGGCTGACGGAGAAGGCTTTGATTTTGCTGTTTTTGAGAATGGATTTAGTGATAGTTTTTTGGAATTGGCTTTTGTGGAAGTGAGTTCGGACGGGGAACATTTTTTTCGTTTCCCGTCGGTCTCCCTGACGCCGACGAATACCCAGGTAGGTACATTTGACACCTTGGATGCCACATTGCTACATAATCTTGCGGGAAAATACCGTATGCTTTTCGGCACTCCTTTTGACTTACAAGAAATGCAAGGTTTGGAAGATTTGGATGTGATGCATATCACGGATGTGGCTATCGTGGATGTGGTCGGTTCCATAGACAGTGCTTATGCCACTTATGACAGTCAAGGAAATATTGTGAACGATCCCTTTCCGACTCCCTTCCCCGGAGGAGGCTTTGATTTAGATGCCTTGGGCGTCATTCACGATGTAAACAATGCGGCGGTGGGAGAGAGCACTATGCCGGAGATTTCCTTGGTGCCCAATCCTGTGAAAGATTTTGTACGTTTTTATTTGCCCGGCGGGGAAATGTATAAGGCTCGCCTTTATGATGTTAGCGGAAATTCGTTGCAAGAGCTGATGCTTACGAATGGCAGCCGTACAGATCTGCATTATTTGTCTCCGGGCGTATATTTCTTGAAACTCTCCGGTGAAAAGCAGACCGCAATAAAATTGCTTAAATATTGAGTCCCATGAGACTTCTGTCCGGCATATTCTTTTTGCTTTTTCCTTGGATTATTTTTGCACAAAACGAAGCAGACACGAGTATCCGCCTGCACGAAATACGGATTGTGGACACTCCTCTTTCCTTGCTTTCGGAAGGATTGGATGTTAGAAATATTGACCGTATCCGTATGCAAGAGTATGCTTTAAACAATCTGGACGAACTCTTGCAAACATCGGCTTCGGTCTTTGTTAAAAGTTATGGACCGGGAGCTATTTCCACACTGGGATTCAGAGGTTTAGGTGCTAATCAGAATGTCATTTATTGGAATGCTATTCCGCTTCGTTCGCCCAATCTGGGAATGTTGGATATATCCGCTTTGCCGGCAGGTGCCTTTGACGAAATCAGTGTGCAGCAAGGAGGCGGTGCGGCTATCTTGGGAGCCGGTAATATGAGCGGGGGTGTATTCTTGACAAATAAGCCGCTCTTCAAAGCGGAAAACCGGCTCGGCTGCAATCTTTCCATAAGTAGCATTCAAAATGTACGGACTGCTTTGAATTACCGGAGGGGTGGAAAAAAGTTTTATATCCGTTCGCAATTGGAGGTATTCAATGATAAAAATAGGTTTCCCTATTACGATTTACACGAAATTCTTCGATTGCGGCAGCACGCTGCCAAACGGAAAATATCTTATATCCAAGATATGGGCTACCGGATTGATGAACACCAATATTTCCAATCCGGAATTTGGTTGGACAGCATTGCGTCAGAGGTGCCGGGATCTCTGACAAGCAGCACAAACGATGCTTTGCAGTCCGGAATCAACCGCCGTTTTTTTGTAAAATATGTCTATCTGAAGGAGGCTTTCCAATTGCGTTTTCAATCTTCTTTGCTATGGTCGGGGATGCATTACGCCGATCCGGACAGTATCGCCCAATTGGCCGTGGATTCATATATGCAGACGAAGGTTTGGCAGCATAATCTGAATGTCAGCCGGGCTTTTAATCGTTATATATCGCTTCTGTCGGGCTTGTATTACACGTATGAGTGGGCTTCGAGCAACAATTATGCTCTTTCGCCTCGCAGACGGCAAGGGGGCGCCCGTCTCGGAGCTAAAATTCAAACGACCGGATTGACAACTAACCTGCTGGTTTCCAAAGAATTTGTTTTGCCCCGCTCGCCGGTCTTGTTTTCCTTTAATTCGGCGGTCAATATTTCCCACTCCTTGCGTTTGAAATTGCATTTTTCCACCAATTACCGCCTTCCTACATTCAACGATTTGTACTGGATGCCGCTGGGCAACGAGCACTTGCTGCCGGAAAGGTCCAAGAACTATGAACTGGGTATGAATTTCCGCCCGCAGGCGGGAAAAAGTTTTAGAATAGCAATGAACGTAACGGCATTTTATTACGCATTTGATGAACGTATCGTATGGTTGCCTTCGGGAGGTGTTTGGCGACCGGTCAATCTGGGGAAGGTCATTTCCCGCGGTTTGGAGTCACATATTGAGGGGCGCTATGTGTCCGGTAGTTGGGATTACCGTATGAGTATGGAAACGACTTATACGCTCGCCAAAAACAAAGAATATCTGATGCCTTACGTCCCTCCGCTGCAAATGTCTTTGTCCAATGTACTTTCTTTCCGGGGATTCCGTTTGCATCTCATAAGCCGTTATACTTCTTCATTCTTTACTAAAACTGACAATAGCTATTCTCTTCCTGCTCACTATGTTACAGACGTATCTATTTCGAAAATGTGGCAATTGCACCGGCACAAATTACGGATATATTTTAAAGTTAATAATCTTTTCAATGCGGACTATCAATGGATAGCCTACTATCCGATGCCATTGCGTTATTATGAATTGCGCTGTTCTTGGGATATTGATTTTTCCGGTCGAAAGCGAAAGCAATGAGTTTTCAGAACAAAGTTTCTTCCCGTCAATGTGTTACGTTGAGCAGGAGTGTAAGGTTTTATTGGACATTATAGACAGATTTTCAACCTCATTTTTTTACATCTTTGTCCGTTAAAACTCACAAAAAAATTGCAAATTGTATATAAAAATATTTGTAGCTTTGCTGCCGTTAAAAAGATTGGTGTATTACATCGTAAATAGTTGAAATATAAAGAAATAGGAAATATATGAAAAAGATTCTATGTGGGGTGGTGATCGCTTTGTTTTTCCTTTCTTCCTGCGGGACATCCGTGTCGCATCAAGAAACGGCAAAGACCGGAAATAATGGCAAGCAAGAGAAATCTTCCAAAAAGATTTTCACGCAAGTGGACAGCATAATGCAACTGGGGGATAAAATCAGTAAGGATTTGTTGCAATCTTTGCAAAAGGAGTTGAAGAAAAATCTCCAAGAAGGGGGAGCTGTCGCAGCCATTCAAATGTGTAATACGCAAGCACTTCCGCTGACCCGGAAAATAGAAGATAAATATCACGTTCGCATTAAGCGTATCAGCCAATTGTACCGGAATCCCAAAAATAAACCGGACTCTTATGAAGACCAACTCTTGGCTACGGTGGACTATCATTACGGAGCGACCAAAGAGATTAAAGCATTTACTAATTTCCGCACCTTGGATGGTGAGGATTATGTAATTTATTACAAACCCTTGCTTGTCAAAGGGGTATGTCTGAAATGCCACGGAGATGTGAATGAAATGGATGGGAAAGTGGTAACAAAATTGAAAGAATTGTATCCGGAAGATTTGGCGGTCAATTATCACGAAAAAGATTTTCGCGGACTGCTGAGTATAGCTTTCAAAATTCAGGAAGAGAATAAATAATTAAAATACAGGTGGTTTGTCCGGTGGACTTGTCTTCCTTTCATTCCCCCTCATAAAACAAAACAATTATCATATGGATTTATTTAAAAAATTTGAAGAGAATTTAGGTCCTTTGGGACAATACATGGATGATGCGCACGGCTATTTTTCCTTTCCTAAACTGAAAGGGGAGATTGCCCCGCGAATGGAGTTTATGGGGAAAGAGATGCTTAATTGGAGCATTAACAATTACCTTGGTTTAGCCAATCACCCCGAAGTACGGGAAGCCGATGCCAAGGCTGCCAAAGATTGGGGATTAGCTTATCCCATGGGTGCCCGGATGATGTCCGGTCATACGGACTATCACGAACAATTGGAAGCCGAATTGGCGGCATTCGTCAATCGTCCTGCCGCTTATTTGCTGAATTTCGGTTATCAGGGAATGGTTTCCATCATTCAAGCTTTGGTGAGCAGGAGGGATGTAATCGTATATGATTCGGAGGCTCACGCCTGTATCCTGGACGGAATGCAATTACATTTCGGAAAACGTTTTGTGTACCCGCATAATGATATGGAAAAGCTCGAAAAACAATTGCAAAGAGCTACCAAATTAGCGGATGAAAACGGCGGTGGAGTCCTTGTCATTACCGAAGGGGTTTACGGAATGGCAGGCGACCTTGGAAAATTGGATGAAATCGTCCGTTTGAAAGAGAAATATGAGTTTAAACTCTTCATCGATGATGCACACGGGTTTGGGACGATGGGACCGACCGGAGCCGGAACAGACGAACATTTCGGAGTGCAAGATCAAGTGGATATTTACTTTGCTACCTTTGCCAAATCCATGGCGGGGATAGGCGCTTTCGTCGCAGGAGAAGAGAAATTGATCAAATACTTGATGTATAATATGCGTTCACAAGTGTTTGCCAAATCCCTCCCTATGGCAATGGTGATCGGTGCCCTCAAACGTTTGGATATGATTCGCAGGGACAATGTTCAAAAAGATAAGTTGTGGAAAATTGTCAATGCGTTGCAAAGTGGATTGAGAGCGCAAGGCTTTGATTTGGGAAAAACGAAATCTCCGGTTACTCCGGTCTATTTTAGCGGCGGACTGCCCGAGGCTACCCATATCATCTATGATTTGCGCGAAAATTATCGTCTGTTTACGTCGATTGTGGTTTATCCGGTAGTTCCCAAAGGGGTCATCATGATTCGCCTTATTCCTACCGCTGCCCACACGATGGAAGATGTGGAATATACGGTCAATGCATTCGCCGAAGTAAAAAGAAAGTTGAAAAATAACGAATATGATTTGTCGCAAATGGTGAAAATGACCGTTTAATCTATAAAATTATCATACGAAAACGCCCTTTCCGGGCGTTTTTCTTATCCCATTCTGTCTTATGAAGCAAAAAAGAACATACAGCACTACGTACAAGATATACAGACGCTTGCGTTTTTTGCGTTATAAGAAGAGAATTATCAAAAAAAGAATCAAAGAGCAAATCAAGAAGGAAAAACGGGAACGCCGGCTGCAAGAGCAGGAAGCCAAAAGAAAACTAAAACTTCAAAAGGAACTGGAAAGGAAACAGGAAAGATTAAGGCGGAGACGGGAAAAAGAAGAACTTGCCTTGGAAAGGGAGCAACTACAGATGCTTCCCCAAGAAGAAGAAAGCAAACCCGCTTTTGTCTTGAAGAAAACCGCTGTCAATAAAGAAGAGGAAGAAAAAGAACAGCTGGAATACAAAAAAAGACTGGAAGAACAACGCCGGATAGAAAGGGAGAACATTAGAAAACAAAAAGAGAAAGAGAAAAAACTCAAACAATTTAACCGTAAACGGCGCAGGCGGCTGTTAAAAGTATTTGTAAAACGTAGCCTTCTCCATTTTTGGATAGGTTTGCGGTCTTTGACGCCGGTGAAAGTAAAAGATGCTATCAAACGGATGTTTGGTGTGCCGGAGGACAGGGAAAAGAAGCGCAATTATTACGCAATTATGCTCAACTCATTGAGTATGTTTCTGCTATCCTATTTTCTGATATTTATTTTGGGACAATTAATTCGCATTCTGGTCTCAATGAATTTTGACTATAAACTAATCCTTTTTTACAATAAACTTTACTTTGATATAAGTGTGGATGCGTGGACCATGGATGCCGTAAAAATCCTTTTCAGTATTATCCCGCTCACGGGAATACTGTTGAGTGCCATTTTCATTTTGCTCTATTCCATGTATTCCGAAAAAGGAACGCTGATCCGCTTGTTTTATTTATGGGGTGCCGTACATGGGGTAAATGCTATGTTTGGGGCTTTATTTTTCGGGACTTTGCTCGAACAGGGCTTCGGCTGGGTGATTTCCTATATGTATTATATGGATACCGGAAAGATGGTTTATTCCTTTATCGGCTTATTTGCCTTGGTCGCATTGGGCTCTTTGTTGGCAAAGAGTTTTTATAGTTCCGCACAACATTATTTTGGATACATTGACGCCAAGAATAAAAAGTATTTTGTTAATAGTCAAATCGTTGCACCGATGATTATTGGTACCATAATAATCATATTGATGAAAATACCCTCGGACTTTTACTTTGAAACGATTGATGAGATGTGGTTTGATATATTGAAGTCCATGGGGGTGTTTATTGTATTGATACCTATGATTGGAATGATAAAGTCCTTCGGTCCCATGTATTTTGCGGATATGGATGAAGAACCGCGAATTACGATTGAGAAAAAACTCTTTCTTGCCACTTTCGGTTTGATTATTTTCTTGCGGCTTGCGCTGCATGCGGGCATTCACATTGGATAAAAGTACGCTTGATTCTGTCGATAGCCCTATGAGTGCCCGGATGAAAAGAATGTTTGTGTTGATAAAAAGATAAAAATATGAGTTATACATATGAATGGCCCCGTCCGGCGGTAACGGTGGATGCGGTTGTATTTAGAAAAAATGAGGAGAAACTTGAAGTCCTCCTCATCCGGCGGAAGCATTATCCTTTTGAAGGAATGTGGGCGCTACCGGGAGGCTATCTGGAAATGGAGGAAACCTGTGAAGAGGCAGTCCTCCGTGAATTGGAAGAAGAGACCGGCCTGCGAGGTGTACGTTTGCAACAACTTCATACTTTCGGTACGCCCGGAAGAGACCCGCGCGGTCGTACGATTACCATTACTTTTTGGGGGATGACCACTATGGAAAATTCATCCGTAAAAGCCGGGGATGACGCAGCAGAAGCTCAATGGTTTGACGCAGGTAATCTGCCCGAACTTGCTTTTGACCACCACGAACCCATACAAATGGCTTTGGAAAGAATGAAAAATTAGCGCAATTTATTGTCTTGTTTTTACCGGATATTCCGGAAATAGACAGACCGGCTGATACAAAAAAACGATATGGGAAAAATCTGTGTGCATTGCGGTGAAGATTGCGGAAAAAATCCGGTCATGTTTGACGGAAAACCTTTTTGCTGTCATGGCTGCAAGACCGTATATCAACTTCTCCATGAGAAGGATATGAAGCAATATTATGAGTTTGAAAAACTGCCGGGAATAAAGGTAGAGACAGAAGCTCACGAACAGAAATATGCTTTTTTGGATTTAGACTCGGTCAAAGAGAAATTAATAGAGTTTTCGGATGGAGAAATTGCCAAAGTAACCTTGCATATTCCCTCTATTCACTGCGCTTCGTGCATCTGGCTCCTTGAGAACCTGCATACGCTCAATGAGAACATTCAGCATTCATTTGTGAATTTTCCCCGCAAAGAGGTGAGTATCAATTTTCTGGAAAAGAAAATATCTCTCCGCCAAGTGGTTGAATTGTTGGCAGCGATTCATTATATTCCCGAATTGAATCTCGAAAAATTGGAAAATAATTCAGCCAAACCCACGCAAGACAAGAGCCTGCTGATGAAAATAGGCGTTGCCGGCTTTGCCTTTATGAACATAATGGTCTATAATTTGCCTGAATATTTTCAAGGGGCGGAGATTGTGCCTTTACGATATCGTCATCTGTTCGGTTGGTTGAGTGTCGCTTTGAGCATTCCGGTTATTGTCTATTGTGCTTCGGATTATTTTCGCTCTGCCTACAAGGGCTTGAAACACCGGTTTATGAGTGTGGATATACTGGTGGCGACAGGCATCATTACCTTATTCTTGCAAAGTTTGTATGATATTATTACCGGTACGGGAATCGGATATTTGGACTCCCTGTCCGGCTTGGTGTTTTTTCTCCTGTTGGGAAAATGGTATCAAGGAAAAACCTATGAAGCTCTTTCGTTTGAACGGGACTACAAATCCTATTTTCCTATTGCTATTACGCTTATTGAAAATGGAAAAGAAAAAATAGTTGAAGTAAAAGACGTAAAGCCGGGCGACCGCTTGCTTATCAGGAATCAGGAGATTGTGCCGGTGGATTCGGTTTTGCTCAAAGGAAAAGCCCTTATTGATTACAGTTTTGTTACCGGAGAGTCTATGCCGGTGGAGAAAAATGTGGGGGATAAAATTTTAGCCGGAGGCAAACAAATCGGTGATTATCTGGAAATGGAGGCTGTCAAAGATGTGGACAACAGCTATTTGACGAAATTGTGGAGCCGGGATATTTTTACCAAAGACAACGGGGAACATATCCAATCCATTACGGATAAAGTGAGCAAACATTTTACTTTGGCTATTTTGTCTATCGCTTTGGCAGCGGGAATCTACTGGTATGTTTCGGCAGGTCTTGCCACTGCGGTTTGGGTAATATCCTCCATACTTATCGTAGCTTGTCCTTGTGCTTTGGCGCTGTCGGCGCCCTTTGCTTTCGGCAATATGTTGCGCAATTTCGGCTATGATCATTTTTATTTGAAAAATGCGCGCGTATTGGAAGATATGACGCATATAGATACCATCGTTTTTGATAAAACCGGAACCATCACGGAGCAATCCAAGTATAAGGTGCATCCGCTTCGCAATAATTTGACGGAGGAGGAAAAACGTATCGTCAGAGCCATGGCTAAAGCCTCCAATCATCCTTTGAGCCGCTTGCTTTATCAACAATTTTCGGACGAAAAAGAGCTTGCTGTGGAGAATCTGTTGGAAATTACCGGCAAAGGCATTATCGCCAATTATCAAGGCAACGAATACCGTCTGGGTTCGGCTTCTTTTGTGAAAACGGAAAATACGGATGCCCGCACAAAGGTGTTTTTCGCCGTCAATGGGGAAGTGAGGGAAACCTTCGTTTTTGAAGCCGGATTTCGCAAAGCGATAAAAGAAGTGTTGGAACAGCTGAGCCGGAAATACAAACTGGTCATCTTGTCCGGAGATAACAATCACGAAGAGAAAGAATTAAGGAAACTTTTGCCTGACGGGACAGAATTGTATTTCAATCAGTCGGTGCATGATAAAACAGACTTTATCGAACGTCTCCAAGCCTCCGGGCAGCGGGTGCTGATGATGGGAGACGGATTGAATGATGCGGGCGCTCTCCGGCAAAGCAATGTAGGGATTGCTATTTCGGAGGATACCAATGTGTTTACTCCTTCGAGCGATATTATTATGAAGGCTTCCCGGTTTTCCAAATTGCCTTTGTATTTGAGGTATGCACAACGTACCAAACAGATTATTTATATGAGTTTTGCCCTGGCAATAGCTTATAATATTGTGGGGCTCGGCTTTGCCGTAACCGGTATGTTGAATCCTATCATCGCTGCCATATTGATGCCCTTGAGTTCTATTTCGATTGTCGTTTTCGTTACGTTTATGACCAATCGATTAAAATTGTAGGAGGGGGTATCCTGTTCATTGTGCGATGATGTGAAAGCCTGAATTTTTTGCCGGTGGGGAGGTGCCGCATACAAAGGGGTCAATGACTCTTCAAATCTATCGTAAGATCTTTATCTCCCCAAGGAAAATACAGGAGAATATCATCTTCGCCGGAAACATAGTAAGCATCCCCTTTGGCTTTCGCTTCCGGCAATATTTTTTTGCCGTTAATCTCAACTTTTTTTATGCGGAAACCGGGGGAAAGAATGCGGAGTATGATTCTTCGTTTTGCGATTCTTCCGTCATATTCAAAAAATTGTTTCTGAAAACGGATATTGAGTTCTTTATCATTTTCCCCCGCAAAGAAACTCATAATCTCAAATTTCTGCTTTTTCCAGGCATTCCGTGTATGTCCGTCATCTTCGTAGATGCGTGAATTGTATGTTCCTTCACGGTGGGTAGGGTAGTAGCTTATCCAAAGAGTATCCGTACGGTATTGGTCCATGGACAATACGGGGCGGACTTTAGCTATAAAGCTTCCGGCACGCACAAAGACCGGAATATGTTGAATGCTGTTCCGGTAACGGATAATATTTTCCCCGGTATAGGCTTCGCCCGAATAATAATCGTACCATAAGCCTTTGGGTAAATAAATGTTGCTCCATTCCTTGTGAGCATACAGGACAGGATGAATGAGCAAGCGGTCGCCCAACAAATACGTGTCCTTGAAATTGTATGCCGGTGACTCCTTCGGATAATTGAAAAACAGGGGTTTAATCAGAAGTTCTCCAAGCGTTGCTTGTTTCCAAGCCAAGGTGTAGAAATAGGGGAGAAGGCGGTAACGTTCATTTATCACTTGCCGGATTATCTTTTGGGTAGAATCCGGAAAAAGCCTTGCTACGGAGCTTAGATCCGTTTCGCTCGTTCGGAGAACAGGGGTGAAGGCTGCCAGCTGTAACCAACGGATAAAGAGTTCCGCATCTTTTTCTTGCGGCTTAATGCCACCGGCGACCGTGTGAATGTAGGGGAGACCCGAGACGCTTGCATGCAACATCACCGGAATCTGGGCTTGCAAGCCGCTCCAAGTACGCCGGACATCCCTTGCCCACGGAAAGACGGAATATCGTTGCGAACCGGCATAGCCGGCACTATTTAAGGTAAACAACCTTTTCCCCGGATATTCTTTCCGGTATCCTTCATACCATAATTTTTCCCGGTAATGGGCATACAGATTGTGGATTTCATCAGCCTTTCCCGCTACATGATACATATCCGGCGGGTGTATTTCCGGTTCACCGGCATCTTCACAAAGTGCATCCTGTCCAAGGGAGATTTGTTGTTGATAGTCTTTCCAAACCCAAGATTGTGCCCCCGGCTTAAAAATATCAATCAAAGCACAGTGTCCTAAGGAGGAAGTATCGCTAAGGATATAGGTTTTTCCGATTTTGTCTTTGGCAAATAAGCCTTGTCTGTCCAAGAGGCTAAAATCTTTTGACGTATCCGGCAAATAGGGACTGGTGAGCCCTATTGTTTTGATTCCCTTTTGTTTAAGATGTTCGATAGTGCGGCGGCTACTTTGCTTTCCCGGACTTGTGCCGGCTACCCGTAAATTAAGTATAAGAGCATCTGCAGGGAAACGGGCATTTTGTATGTTTTCGACTTCACGGGCGGGAATTTCACCGGCGCCGGAGGACATTCCGTAAAGAATATTGCCAAAAGCCCACCGGGGAGGGATTTTCTGTCTGCCGGTAAGTTTGAAATAGGCTTTCAAAATGTCACGGTAGTTTTTCCCTCCGGCAAGAAAATACGTATTATTGGCACCCAAGCCTTCCCACTGCAGGACATGCGCATTCGTATGTCCAATGTCCACAGTGCCTTTGGAGGGGTTGTCAAAAAACAACATATATTTTTGCGAGGAGAGCAGGAGAGGGACGGAATAATCGAGATTTTTGGCTCCCGTTTCATACCTTCCGGGGGCATTGTTATAGAGTTCGTAACGCTCCCCGTTCAGCGCACCGGGAATAGCGCGTTCACCCAGTCCCCAAAATTTTTCATTCTGTTGAATGGCAAAGTACAAGCCCGACTTCTCTTTTTCCTTGTAATATCCCTTTTCCTCTTCGAGAATAAGATGATTGCGATAGGAAAAACGGAGCCGCACCGGAAATTTCTCAATCTCAATTTGAAAATTTCCGGCTTCGACCGTAATACGCTGCTCGCTTTCTTCGATCTTCATTTGAATGTTGGAGGCAGGGAGAATGACGGCATTAGACGAATCCGTAAGCACGGGCGTCAGCCGGTTGCTGATTTTGATGATGTCGTTGGTATAGGCTTGTAGCAGGAGTTTGCCGTGGTTGGTTTCTATAGTCAACTTTCCCCATTGGTATTGATACGAAATAAATTGCCGTTGAAAATAGCTTGCCGTGTCCAATTTTTTTAATTCCGGGAAATAATCATTTACCGGTACGGTAAAATATTCCCCGTTTTTCTTTTTGGCAATAATGCTCCCGTCCCGGTTGTGAAAGGCGAAAACCAATTGCTGCACTTTTTCCCCTCCGGGAATATGGTAAAAGTCCCGGATATTACGCATTTGGAAAGCATAGATATCTTTTGCCAGAGCTTTCATTTGAAGTTTCTCATCCGGCGCATCCTTTTTCCCTATAGGGTGTTTCCAATCGCCGGAATCCTTGCTGCCGGCAGTTAAAACACCGGAAAACATATAGACTTCTCCGTCAAAATCTTGCAAGGCTTTGTTGCCCCGGTCAGCATAGAGAATGACCTTCACGCTGTCGTCCAAAGAGGGATTGGCGGGAATAAGTTCGACCGCTTGCCCTCTGACTGTCAGGGAGAGCAACAATAACCAAAAAGCCCGGAAATATCTCAAGTTTGTCATTTTTTTATTGCGAGCCAAAGGTATAAAAAGAATGGACAGGAAATACGGAAAATTTGAGGCTACGGAAGTCCTCATACGGAATAGCAAAAACAAATCTTCTATGAAGCAGATTTTTGAAAAATCTTTTCTTCAATGACTCGTGTATTTTGAGCGTGTTTTTATGAAATAAAAAAAGCACCCTTTTTTTGAGGGTGCTTTTTTTGTAAGAATCATATTTGTTATGGTTTGTAAACCACAAAACTGAAATTGTCTTGTACAACACTTCCTGATGAATTCTTTGGATAGATAACCAGCTTTCCATTTTGAGAACCGTATGAAATAGACATTGATGGGCTTCCAATATTATTCGCTACAACAATATAGTTACTATAATAGAAGTTCTCTCCCGTAATTGTAATTTCATAACGACCATTAGTCCAGCTAGCACTCCAGTTTCCTGTCCCTGCATTAGAAGTTGTTCCATCTGAGTTTACAATCCCATAAGCAATAGGAATTAAATCAGCACTCCCTTGTGCCGCACGATTGACTTCTCCTGTTCCGGCAATGTCTAATGAAGAGGAATTATGTAATTCAATATTTCCTAAATTAACATACAAAGCAGGACCGGTTCCGGCGTTAGTAGCGTAGATAGATGCGTATGAACCGTTATTCCCGACGTAGACACCTATATTACTTCCGGCTTCGATAGCAAGTTGTCTTGCTCCCATAGTTGCTCCTCCTATGGAAACTTGCCCTGACAAAGTAGAGTTGCCTCCGACTTCCAAATTATCAGTCAAATATCCATTCGTTCCCCAAAGATCACCACTGGCAGTAACATCACCGGTAGCGGAAATATCCCCACCGGAAGTGATGTCGCCGGAAGTTTTTGCATCTCCGCTTACATCCAGTCTGACAGTTGGAAGCGTTGTTCCTATTCCCCAATTTCCTGAAGGATCAATACGGCTATATGTAGAAGTCCCGACCCTGAACGTAATTCCGGCACTCATTGCTTGAATATGGAGATTCGAATTATTGTGAACCTTCCCGATGTATCCGACGGAAGAAAAACTTCCGCCCGAACCGGAAGAATTACCAAATTCGATGTATGCATTTCCACCTCCATTGGAAGTACTCTCATTTTGCAATCTTAAATTTCCATACGAATCGGAAAAGATAAATTGACTACCTACATTATTTTTCACGTGAAGGATAGAACCGGCATCCGGTGCACTTCCGTCTTTGTTGATAGCTACCTGTGCGTTGACAGCAAAGGCTGCCATAATCATTACTAATAGTATACTTATTTTTTTCATTTTCTTTACTTTTTAATATATGAATCTTTACTTTTGACGGGACATACCCGTTTTATAAATCATTGCTTCCCTTTCAAAAAGAGAAGACTTTGTGTGCTGCTACGTTTAGATGATAAATTATGCGGGAGGGGTAGGAGGTTTCCTGTTAAAATTTCGAATCTTTATAGATGAGTAGTAAAAGCCTTCTTTTTCATATTCCCCGGGAGACGTGTTTCCGGGCTCGCCGGAGAGAAAGAGTTTCAGTTGAAAGGGGGAGTACTGATTAACCAATAATTGCGGATGTGCGTTGTGAATGATTTTTCCACTTCCCAAATACCGGACATGAGCGAATTTCCCGATATTCAGCTTTGCATCATTTTCCAGAAACATATCATAATCAAAAAGGCAGAGCGTCCCGCTTTCTACATTGAAAGAATTCGTAATGTGTATAGCTGAAATAAGCCGGGTGGGCGTCATTTCATCTTTGACTATGGTTAAATTCTCTATGCTTTGATTGTGGGCGTCAATATCGGATTGTTTTTTACCGCATAACTTCAATTGACCTTTTCCTGTGATAGAAGAGTGAATATTGAGGTTAGCGGGAGTAACCACTTGGGTCTTATTGGAAATAATAAAATGTGTTTTTTTATTGAGATAAATCCCCCCTTGGCTTTTCTGCTGCGCAAAGAGTGCAGTAGTCAGAAAAGCTCCGAGCAACAATAGCATGTATGACACGGATGCTTTCAACCCCTCCAATTTTTATTTTACACCGCAAAAGTACAAAATAAAGCGAGACAAAAAAATAAATAATCATATTTTTTTGTCTCAAAATTAGACTATCTCTATTTGCCGGGGGAAACATTATTCAATTGTACAATAATAGATACATATTACCTTGTATTTCAGCGAATTAATAAGTATAACAGGACTAATAATGAATAACGAACAGCGATATTAGAAATACACTTTCGCAAAAAGAATCTAAAATCGTCAACCGGTGTTCCTGATTCTTCAATCAAAAAAACGTAAGCATAGACATGATAATATGATTAGAGCTTCTCCATAAAGTTAAGCGTCTGAGTTAGGATGTTTAAGAACAAGCTCGTCTGCCGTAAGCACAAGCAGGGCTTGCGAAATGCTCAAAACCAAGGAGTTGACCTTTGTCAATGTGTTACATTGAGCTTGCCGAAATGAAGTTTTGAGCATGAGCGTAACGAAATTATTGGACATTATAGACAGCCCCGGAATAGTGGTTTATAGACGATTCTTCCTGTTTTGACAAATCTTTGTTTTAGCATATTTTCCCCAAAAAAAAAGCTCCCGGAAATCGTGTTCCCGGGAGCTTCCTCCTCAACGAATTGAAAACTATTTTTCCAAGCGTAACTGCTTATAATGAACCTTCATCATACGCCTTTTCTCCGTGTAACGCAATGTCAATACCAGCGCTTTCCACCTCTTCGGATACTTTGACCGGCGTGATTTTATTAATGATAGCCAACATCAAATAAGTGAAGATAAAGGCATAAAGTGCGCCGCCAAGTACGGAAACGGTTTCTTTGAAAAAGAAAGAAACATTGCCTTCGAGGAGACCGCTAACATCCGGATTGATTTTTGAAGAGGCAAATACACCCAGCAATATCATACCGGTAATACCTCCCATTCCGTGTACTCCCCATACGTCCAAAGCATCGTCCCAACCGAGTTTGTTTTTCATATTAACGGCAATATACGCCACGGTTGAAGCGGCAATACCGATAATGATAGCAGCCCACAAAGGGACAAAACCCGCAGCAGGGGTAATCGTTGCCAGACCGGCAACCGAACCGGTAAGCAAGCCTACGAATTTCGGTTTACCTACGTGAACCCATTCAATAAACAACCAAGTAACCGCCGCAAAAGAAGCAGCCGTGTCCGTATTCAAAAAGGCTAATGTAGTAATATCATCTACTTTCAGCTCGCTTCCGGCATTAAATCCATACCAACCGAACCACAAAAGTCCGGTACCGATAGCGACCAACGGAATGCTGTTGGGAGGTGCTTCTACATCGGTTTTTCTTTTCCCTACGTAAAAAACAGAAGCTAAAGCAGCCAATCCTGCCGTAGCGTGTACTACCAAACCACCGGCAAAATCAACGACTCCCCATTTGGCGAGCAGTCCGCCACCCCATACCATATGGACGAAGGGATAGTAAACAAAAATTTGCCATACTACCAAGAAAATTAAATAGGATTTAAACGTAACCCTGTTGACGAAAGCACCCGTAATCAAAGCCGGAGTGATAATCGCAAACATCATCTGATAGGCAATAAAAATATAGGTGGGATATTGTCCGCCCGCTCCACTATATGCTTGCGAAAAGGGGATCCCGTTTAAAAATGCCCAATCAAAATTACCAATAATACTTCCTTCACCTCCACTAAAACACAAGGAGTATCCGAAAGAAATCCACAACATCGTTGTAATACCCAGGGACGCAAACGTCTGCATCATAATTCCCAGAATATTCCGCTTACTTGCCAAGCCGCCATAAAAGAATGCCAAACCCGGCGTCATCAACATGACCAAACTGGTTGATAAAATCATAAAGGTCGTTGTACCTGTATCAAAACCCATAAAACTTAATATTTAATTAAAAAATAATGTTTTGTATGTCACTACCGGCAAAATAAATTCCGGCAAAAGCCGGGAAATTATCTACCTTTGGCACACATTAAATTGAAATTCCAAAAACAAAATATACTTTTTCTGCTTGCGGATTGGTTATTAATGAAGCAGTGATAGGAAGAGAATATTTGTTGGATAAAGGCAGTGACTTTTGGGCGGTGATCCCCAGATTAATGATACCGGCACCATCGCCGTAAAATCCGGTTTCTCCGACAAATCCGGTTTGCGTGTCCGCCGGTTTAGGATTGCTGAGCGTAAAACCCATAAACAGATTACAATCAACGCCTCCTATTGTTTTGGCGTAGCCCAATTCAACATAATTGGAGTATTGTATTCCCGTAACTTTATTGAATGTGAGCGTATCCGAGGGGTCGCTCCCGAGTCTGGAGGCATCCCCGCCATAGAAATTCATATAAGCACTCAGGCTTAACGGGAGATTCTTCGTCCCCTTAAAAGAAAGTCCGGCTTCCAATACATGCCCGGTACCCTCACCATATCTAAAATACTTATAATCAGCACTTTCATCCGGAAAGTAATAATCGGTCAATATAGCACTGAACGAACTCCCGAATGCATAGCTCACATAAAGGTCCATCTCTTGTGAAACATTTAATCCACTCAGCGAATAAGACCCCCATGCTCCAATCTCCAAATTATTGTAATTTAAAGAAATCCCCGGCTGAAGGGCAGGAGCATTTCCGCCAAACTGCAATCCGCGCCATACATAACGACTGACTACATCCGCTCCCGCATTTACTTTTACGGATGACGAATTTTTTTTCTCTTGTCCATAAACAAAAATACCTGTCATCAACAAAGACAGGATAATAAGTTTGCTGATAAAGTTCATTTTCATACCTAATCAAATTTTTTCAACGAATTAATGTTTCCTCAATGTCTCTCTTTCAAAAATTCACAGCGGCAAATTTATAGATAAAATGGAATTAGCAAATTTTTCCTGTCCTTTTTTTTCACAATGTACGCAGGAGCATTAAAGTCAATCCCGGGAGACCTTGACACATACATCTGTTTTTTTGCAACAAGCATTCAGATATATCTGAATATCACGTTTTTACAAATGATTTCAATCAATGCTTATATTTTCAAACGTTCTTTGAAAGGCAAAAAAGTCATAAAATCCGCATGATGAACGACATAAGCCTCTGTCGTGCGTTTGATCATATTTCCTTCTCCGGCGTGTGCCGCAATAATATGGCAAACTGCCGGCGGGACACCGGCTTCCTCGGCAATACTCACTCCGGAAAAAGGATGCCGGACATATTTTCCGTAGGTTCCTTGTACGGCATTGCCGTTTTCGTCCAATTCATATTCCAGCAATTTTCCCACATCGCAAAGAATGGCACCGGAAATAAGCACATCCATATCGCAGGTCAGTTCCCCGTGATACATCGCATTGATTTTTTCGCCCGCATCCCGGGCAATGTGAACGACCGAACGTTTGTGGTCCATAAATGTTACCTTCAAGTCCGGACCGACCAACAAAGTAAAAGGAATCCGCTGTAAATCTTCCGGACTTAATACGCTCCGGTCCAATGCCATTTCCCATACTTTTGCTGTCTTCTCACGCAATTCCGTATCTTTGATCCAATTCAATTCAGGCCAAAGTTTCAATACATCTTCTCTCATATTTTCTTGTCTTTTTTTTTCGTGCAAATGTATATTAATATCAGAAATGTTCAAATATCATTTTGCAGAAGTATTTTCCACGATAATCGCTTCCCGTTTTTTCCCGTCCATAATGATTCGCAGGGGCTCCTTAAAACGGACGTGTCTGAAATAGTTTGTTTTTTCCAGCAATTGCTGGCGCGCTAACAGGTCATAATTGATAAAACTTTCCTTATCGGAATGCAAGACCGAAAAATAACCGATATTCATCGTGGTAACATTATGAAAAAAGTGCGACCCGAAAGAGGCTTCCAGCGGAAAGCCTTCGAGGCTCGTTTCCACAATGACTTTGGCATTGGATATTTGTGCCCACTGGATAGGAATACCGATCCACTTGTCGCGCGTCCCCCAGCGTCCGGGACCGATAAGAATATATTGCCGTCCTTCGGCTTGCATCTTTTTATTGAGCCGGTCGATTTCCTCCGCCATCTTTTCCGTTTGTGAATTTTGAAAAAGTTCGTTGTCGATATAGATTACATCGGAGATATAATCAACCGTTCCGTTACCCATCCCTTTTTTCGTGAACAGCACGAGATGCTCTTTATCAAAATCAGCCTTATTAAAGGAGGTGTCGTCATGGGCTTTTAACATCGGTTTTACTTGCAAAAGATAGAAACTTGCCAGCCCGTTCTTATCCTTGGTCAAATCCACTGCAAACTCTATCTCCACCGGAGTACCGAAAGCATCCGGCAATACATCCAAAAAGACTTCCTGCACCTTGGATACGGGTGCGTAATTATACTTTATGACATTGGCAAAATCAACCACGCGCGGTCCCGGCTTGTCCAGTCCTGCGGACAACATATGGCTGTTGGCATCGTAGGTAGAGACGCAGTGGCGCAAGGTATTTTGTCTTTCCGCAACGTACAAATCCTTCTTTGCCAATCCCGCCATTTCCCCTTCGGTGATATGCAAGGTATTTTTACTCAAATCCACCGCATAAAAATAGGTTTGCGAATTAGCCACTTGGTCTTCCAAAGACAATAATTGGGTCGTCGGGTAGCGGGGAGAATAGCGGAATGCCTTTTCGCCTTCCACCACATAAGTTCCTAATCCAAAAGACATTACAGAAAAACCTTCTTCGGGTTTCATGTGCCCGTAAGGATAGAAATTGTATGATTGTGCCACTCCGCTTATATGCGGATAAAAGAGGTTCCCATATTGTCTTCCCACCACCTCTTGAATGACAATGGCCATTTTTTCCTCATCAATCTTATAGTTAATAGCTTTGATATAACTCTTTGCCTTTTCCGAATAAACGGAAGCATAAACCATTTTGATGGCATCCATGACTTGTTGGAGACGGACTTCCAAATCGGGATGATTGTTGGGCAACAAATAGGTCTCAAAGATGCCTGCAAAAGGCTGCAACAGGCTGTCCTCAAAAAGTCCGGAAGAACGTATGGCTATGGGGAGCGTGTAATTTTTCAGAATACTACGTAAACGGGTTTTCAGGAGCGTTGAAATTTCACCTTGGAGAAAAAACTCCTTCACCTCCCGGTCACTGAGGTCTTTTTCTTTGACAAAATGCAAAGCGTTTTTATCCATAAAGCGGATAAATTCATTCGTTCCGATAATTGCCGTGCGGGGTATTTTGATGTGAATGTTGGGGACTAAAGAGTGGAAATCAAAACGGTGTATCAGGGAATTGAGAAAGGCTATTCCCCTGCCTTTGCCACCGAGCGCTCCATCGGCAAGCATGATGATATTTCGTTCATCCATAAATCCTTCTTTGGAATACGGAATCACCTTGCCGCGGGGACTGTCATCCATAAACTTTTCCAAAGATTGAACAAGATAGGAGCGGATATCCTCTTTCTTTGCAAAATCTTGCACACTTTTTCGTCCCAGAATTTTGGAAAGTTGAATCTCGCTGCGTGCCATTGCCCACATGGAAAAATGATGGTGGGTGGCATGATAATAGACAACATCAGCAGGCACCTCTTTGATAAGCCGTTGAAATTCTTGAACATTACGGGCTTTCCCATACGTATTGCCCTCCTCATCGCGGAAGATAAAATCACCGAAACCTAACCTTGACCGGATAAATTCCTTTAATTCCACCTCAATATTATCCGAATTTTTATCCATGAAACACACGTCCAGTTGTTCGGCAAGTGCGCTATTACGCTTTTCCGAAGATTGCATAATGATTGCCAGCGCCGGATGCGTTTTCTTAATACGCTGAATAAGTTTAAAACCGGCATCCGCCGTAAGCATTTTATTTTTGGGGAAACGCACATCCGAAATAAGCCCAATGATATTATCCGGATACTTCTTAAAGACTGCCATCGCTTCTTCGTAAGTAGTCGCCAGCAATACTTTCGGGCGTGCCCTTATCTTCAATATCTTATATAGTTTGTCCTTGCTAATCTCCGACACATTATCTTGCGTCTGTTTAAAAATTAGTTTATATAGCACCGGAAGATAGCGGGAATAATAAAGCGGAGAATCTTCCACCAACAGGATGATACCCACCGAAGCAATTTTAATGTCATTTTTTACATTTTTGGAATCCTCCAAGGTTTTTACCATTGAGAAAAACACACTTGAATCACCATTCCAGATAAAGGTTTGATGAAACAAAGATTTTATCTCCTCCTTATCGAAGAGAGCCAAATTACTGTTGTTGTTGAGCAGTAGAAAAATGGGCAATTTGGGTTTCTCCTGCCGGATGAGCCGGGCAGTTTGTACCGCAGACTGTTTATTCACGCCAACCATCATAATGACCATATCAAACTTACGGGCAGAATTATTAATCCTTGCCAAGGCTTCATCATTGGTATTGACGGTCGTGATACGGGGGAGAGAACTCAAATTAAGATTGGCGTATTCTCCCAACATTACATCCGTTACGCGCCCTTCCTGCTCGATACTGTAGGCATCGTATAAATCGGCAATCAGCAAAATCTCTTTCACCTTAAAAGGCATCAAATCATGATAAATATCGCGCTTGTTAATTTCTTTGGTTATCAATTGCAACAACAAGTGTTGATTGGACAATTTGACGGAATCCGCAGGCTTATTATCTTCAAACATTTCACTTATTTTTTTGCAAATTTACAAAGATAACATCGTGAAAAGAAAAATTATTTTGCCATTAAAAAAGATATAAATTTGCAGTCTTGCAAAAAGGATTGTTTGAAGCAGAGAATATGAATTACATACTTATAAATTTAAGCTTATGAAAAATATAGATTGGGCAAATTTGCCATTCGGTTATTACAAGACGAACTATAATGTTCGCTGTTACTACCGGGACGGGAAATGGGGAGAGATAGAAGTTTCTTCTTCCGAACACATCAACATTCACATGGCTGCGACTGCCTTGCACTACGGGCAAGAAGCCTTTGAGGGTTTAAAGGTATTTCGCGGCAAAGATAACAAGATTCGTATCTTCCGTTGGGAAGAGAATGCGAAGAGGATGCAAAATTCCGCTCGCGGCATTATGATGCAGCCACCGCCCTCGGAACTGTTTTTTGAAATGTTGAAAAAAGTTGTCTTGCTTAACGAGGAGTTTGTACCTCCGGCAGGATTGGGCGCCGCACTCTATGTCCGTCCGCTTCTGATTGGTAGCGGTCCGCAAGTAGGCGTCAAACCGGCAGAAGAGTATCTCTTTTTGATGTTTGCCGGTCCGGTTGGTCCTTATTTCAAAGAAGGATTTAATCCGGTGGACATCCAAATTATCAGAGACTATGACCGCGCAGCTCCCCGGGGAACGGGACATATCAAAGTGGGTGGGAATTATGCTGCCAGCTTGGTTTCTTCCGAAAGAGCCCACAAAGAGGGCTTTGCCACGGTACTCTACTTAGATGCCTGCGAAAAGAAATATATTGATGAAGCCGGTCCGGCAAACTTCTTCGCTATTAAAGACAATACTTATATCACACCCAAATCCAACAGTATTCTCCCTTCCATCACCAATTTGAGTTTGCGTGAATTGGCTGCCGATATGGGCTTGAAAGTAGAACAACGCAAAGTGGCTGTCAGTGAATTGGGAGATTTTGAAGAAGTCGGTGCCTGTGGTACGGCTGCCGTTATTTCTCCCATCAAAAGGATTGTAGAGCGCGAAACAGGTCAAGAATTTACCTATTGTCCGGACGGAAAACCCGGTCCCGTTTCTACGAAACTTTATCAACGTCTGAAAGGCATTCAAGAGGGTGAAACAGAAGATAAGTTTAACTGGAACACTATACTATAATTATTTAACAATGAAGAAGATAGCATTTTTACTTCTGCTCAGTGCAATTATATTCTCCTGCGGAGAATCCAAGCATGAAATTAATGCCGGCGATGTTACAAATCCGGCAACCGCATCAAAAGAAAATGTCAAGGGCAATCTTCCGGTAATGGAATTTAAAAGGAGCACCAAATATGATTTCGGGCATGCAGAAGCCGGCGAAATTTTGGTAAACACTTTTTACTTCAAGAATACGGGCAAAAGCGACCTGATTATCTCGGATGTGAGCACTTCTTGCGGTTGTACCGTATCCGAATATTCAGACAAACCCATTCGCCCGGGCGAAGAAGGCTCTATTACTTTGACTTTCGACACCAAAGGAAGACACGGACATCAAACCAAAAGGGCTACGGTTTTGACCAATGCAAAACCCAATCGTGTGATATTAACGATCACCGCAGATTTGGATAGTCCGGAGAGATAAAAATAGAAATTACAAATACGAACAAAATAAATTAACAATGAATTTTATTAATTCCATTATTCTTATGGCTCCGCCCGAAGGTGGACAAGGTGGTGCAGGCGGTATGAACCTGCTGATGATTGCCCTTTTTATCGGAGTCTTTTACTTCTTCTTCATTCGTCCGCAGATGAAAAAAGCAAAGGAGGAACGTAAATATCGCGAGAGCTTGAAAAAAGGGGATAAAGTGATTACCGCAGGAGGTATTCACGGAAAAATCGTACAAGTGGATGACACTACATTTCTGATTGAGGTGGACAATAATGTCAAACTTAGAGTTGAAAAGAGCTCTATCGCACTGAATGGTGAGAGCCCGTTGGATAAAAAATAAAGCCTTTCCGGTAAAAGAATCCGGCATTCGTTCCAGCGGAAGCCGGATGTGATGATGCTTTTTTCGTGCGTTGTCCCTTTTGTTTGTTCTTTGGGGATTAAACTTTGTATATGGTACAAAAATACAGACCTCGCTTATATCCGCAAAAGGATACGGATTCTTATAAATCTCCGTCAGGGAACCGTTTTCTGATTTTTATCGTTTTCCTCGGGATTTCCGTGAGTGCGTGGTTTTTATTGGATTTTAATCCCCGTCAAAGCTTGCAATTGCAATACCGGATTATGCTTAATTCCGGCGTCAAGGATACGCTGACATATCTTTCGGACAGTACTTTCATTGTCCGGCTTCCGGACCCTGCGAGTATCCGCATATGGAAATCAAATATGGAACTGCATACTTTTGTCATCAACGATAATGAATTGTCCGGCAAAAAAGGGAAGGTAAATATGCACCAACTCCTCAGCGATAGGATAGGGGCTGAAAAGAAGTTACATTTTACGGTGAAACCGGCATATATACGTTTCCATAAGACGCCTCTGGCTTCCCGTAAAGTCAACATTGATGTAAGCGGCGCGATACATACGGATAATGCTTGGTCTTATTTATATCCTCCCGTTCCTTCGCCTGCAGGGATAAGGATTTACGGAAATCCGAAAGTGATTGACACGATTACAGCCGTTCGTCTCAAAGAGGTGCCGATAGTCCATAAAGAAGGCAAACAAACTCAAACTACCGGGATTGTTTTACCCGAAGGGGTTAAAGCCGATCGCAATCAAATACGCCTGACCTATACCGCCGGACGTTTTATCAACAAAGAGGCTATCGTAAGCATTGATAAAAATTCTTACGATAACAAGCATATAAGATTGCTCCCCGGACAAGTGAAAATACATTACCGCTTGCCCTTGAAAGCCGTAAAATCTTTTTCTGAAGCTCAAATTATCTTGGGAGTGGACACCACGCATCTCAACCGGCGGAGGGTTCTTCCGGTAGTGGTATTTCAAAAACCGGAATATCTTAATATCTTGCAGATAGAGCCGGATTCCTTGGATTTTGTACTCTTAAAAGTTTCGCAATAAGATGATAAGAGTGGGCTTGACCGGAAATATCGGTAGCGGGAAGTCGCTTGTATGCAAAGTGTTTGAAGAGCTCGGCGTGCCGGTTTATTATGCCGATGAACGTGCCAAAATTATATTGGATAGTCCGGAGGTTCAACAACGTCTGGTAAAACGTTACGGAGCGGACATTATGGAAGCCGGACATATCCGGCGTAAAAAACTGGCATCTATCGTTTTTCAATCGAAAGAAGAGCTTGCTTTTCTCAATCAAAATATTCATCCTGCTTTGCAGAAAGATATGGAAATTTGGTTTGCACAATGCGGAGATATTCCTTATGCCATCCAGGAAGCCGCAATCCTCTTTGAAAATTCATTTGAACACCTTTTTGACAAAATTATCGTTGTTAGCGCTCCCTTGGAACTACGTCTCGAAAGAGTCATGAAAAGAGACCATACGAGCCGTGAAGCAGTCCTGCAACGTGTCCAAAACCAATGGGAAGAATCCCGGAAAACAGCCTTAGCCGATGAAGTCATTGTAAACGACGGCAAGAGACTTCTGTTGCCGCAAATTCTTTCTATTCACCGGCGACTTACCGGAAAGAAATAAACAACATCCGCCTAATGTCCAATAAATTGTTACGCTCATACTCAAAACTTCATTTCGGCAAGCTCAATGTAACACATTGACAGAAGTCAACTCCTTGATTTTGGGCATTTCGCAAGCCTTGCCTGTACATACGGTAGACAGGCTTGTTCTTGAACATTCCGGATCAGATTCTTACCTTTATGGACACGCGCTAATTGATTGTAGGCAAAAAGGAATAATGTTCCGAATAGTACAAATTCTGTTTTGCAAAATCCATCGGATATTCAATCTTCACATCGATGATTTTTCCGTCTTTTTCTACCGCTTTATAAACCGGATTGATAAAACCGCCGTAAGGAGCAATATGCAGCTTATTGAAACGCTCCAAGACCTCCTTGTGCAGTTGCGGGTTCACTTTGACACCATACTTTTCAACCAATTCTTTACCGGCGGCAAAATCTCCTTCGGATTTTATCCGTTGAACTTCTGCCAGAAGTTTTCCGAAAAGTTCACGCAATTTTCCGTAGTCATTGACTTTGATGAAGGTTTTGCCATCCTTTTTGACCCATTCGATAACCTTATCCTTCGCACCTTTCTCAAAGACCCATTTGGCGATAAGCTGACGATTGCGCATGTGGGCTTCTTCGATGTCTTTGCCCGGCTCAATGCGTTTGAGTTGAGTCATCAGACCATTCAGAATATAGGAATAATATTCGGCTTTCGCCAAATCATCACTATCTACGAGCCCCAAATCTTGCATCTTTTTATCTGCCAGATAATACAGCGCAAATAAGTCTGCACGGGCTTCTTCGAGGGTGGAAGAGTAGTTTTTGAGCGCATCCGGACTCGTTCCCGCTAACAATTGCCCCGAACCGTGCCCCAATATTTCGTGCAAATCCGTGTGCAATTTGTCGGCTAAAGAACCGTATTTCTTTGCCCGTTCAATTTCGGTCTGAGAATAGTAGAACTCTTCTTTGAAACCGCTGCTTTCGGAGGCTTTGTCGTAGGCTTCCACAATATTTTCCAGACTTACGGACTTGCTGCCATGCTCTTTGCGTATCCAGTCCGAATTGGGAAGATTGACTCCGATGGGAGTGGAAGGATAGGTATCTCCCCCCAATTGTGCCGCAGTAATCACTTTGGCGGAAACACCTTTCACTTTTGCTTTCTTGAAACGTTTATCTACCGGAGAATGATCTTCAAACCATTGCGCATTCTCACTGATAATTTCCGCACGGTGGGTAGCCTCCATATTCTTAAAGTTTACCAAGGATTCCCAGCTGCCTTTGAGTCCCAGCGGGTCGCCATAAGTTTCGATAAAGCCGTTAACAAAATCTACATTCGAAATCGTATCTTCCGCCCACAATATGCTGTAATCGTCAAATGTTTTCAAATCGCCGGTTTCATAAAATTCAATAAGTTTCCGGATGTGTTTACGCTGCAAATCATTGACGGCTACATTTTCCGCCTTTTTCAACCAGAAAATAATTTTCTCGATTGCCGCCGAATACATACCGTCCACTTTGTAGATCTTTTCCACGATATGCCCCTTCTCCTTCACCAGTTTGGAATTTAAACCGTAGGCGATGGGATGCTCTTTATCCACCTTTTGTTTTACTTTGTCATAAAAAGCTTCCGCCTCTTTTTGGCTTACATTTTCATAAAAATTACAAGCCGAAGCCTTTATCATATCCTTACTATTGTCCAGGCTCAAACGTTTCGGAGCAATCTCCGGATCAAAAATAAGCGAAGTCAGTTTTTGAATGAGCGAAGCCTTATTGTATCCTTTCAATTCGGGAAAATGCGCTTCCGGCGAAGCCGCAATAAGTTTGCTAAAATATTCCGGGGTAAAATCCGGCTGAAATTTATCCATCGAATAGTGGTGGTGAATGCCGTTGGCAAACCAAACTTGTTTGAGATATTTCTCAAAAGCCTTAAACTCATCCGTATTTCTGTCTCCTTCAAAATTTTTGTATATCGCTTCCAGACTCCTGCGTATCAATAGATTATATTTATAATTTTGGTCCCAGATAATATCCCTTCCGCTGAGAGCCGCTTGACTTAAATAGTAAATAAGCTTTTTCTCTTGCAGGGGCAATTGTTTAAATCCGTCCACCTTATAACGCATGATTTTAAGGTCGGCAAACTGTTCAACCAAATACGTAAATGTATCCACTTTCACCTTCGTTTCTTTTTCCATTTCTTTTTTCTCTTTTTTTACCGGTTGCGAACCGCAAGAATACATAATGATACTTGCGAGCAACATTATCAACATCGTTTTTTTCATATCTGTTATCTTTAATTTTTTATTTCCAAAAAAGATTTTTGCATTTCTCCCTTGCGGGAAAAACAGACAAGCAATTTTTGCCTACCGTGCGCCCAACTTCATACGGATAATTTTTTCTTTCCCGTTCCGTATGACTTTAAATGCAACCTTATCGCCGGGAGCATATTTTTTCAACAGTATCGAATAATCTTTCAAATTTTCTACCTTCTGACCGTCCACTGCAATAATAATATCATTGACTTTCAGACCGGCTTTCTCACCGGCAGAGCCGGGGATCAAACTTCCTATTTTTACACCTTTTCCGCCGTAGGCGAAATCCGGCACCGAACCCGTGCTCACCTTTCTGCCGCCGCGTTTTTGCTTCTCCCTGTGGGCTTCTGCCCCCGTTCCCGTGAAGGGCATCGGATCCTCCCTGTCTGCCAAATAAGTGATGACCTCCTTGCTCACGCTAGCCACTTTGACCAAGCCTTTCCCGTCAATCTTTTCCGGTGTATCCGTAGGACGGTGATAGTTTGGGGTAGCACCCGTAAATAATTGTACCGCAGGTATTTGTTTTTCAATGAAAGCAACCTGATCACTGGCATCCAGATCCTGCGATATGACTTCCGAGCGGACTCCGGTCGTATAATCGGTACCCATGAAAATATATTTCCATTCTTTGGCAGTATTGGCGTTAAGCACCATCAATTTCTTATCAAACAAACTTCCATCCGTATCGATATTGAGGTCTGCAAAAATCTCCCCCTTGAAATAGTCTTTGAAATGTTTTACAAAATAGCGGGAGCCAATCAATCCGGCTTCCTCTCCCGTACAAGCAAGAAAGACGATAGTGCGTTTGGGTTTGACGGTTTTGCCCATCGTGCGCGCCAATTCCAATAAAATAGCCACCCCGCTCGCATTGTCATCCGCCCCGGGATGTATCTTCCCTTCATCTCCTTGATGTACATCAGGCCACCCCAAACCAAGGTGGTCATAGTGAGCGGACAAGACTACGACATCATTTTTCAACTCCGGGTCGTTTCCCGGAATATAGCCTACGACATTGGTCAGCGTCATCTTCCCCTTGTCATCAAAGACGTGGGTAAAAGTCTGCCGGTAATTCTCTCCGGGAGGATGTAGCCCCGCCTCCTTAAATCTTTCTTCGATATATGTTGTTGCCTTTTCCAATTCCGGCGTTCCCAAGCCTCGACCTTTCAATTCCGGCGAAGCCAGAAATTTGATGGTATTCATCATTTTCTTTTTCGAAAATACCGGCTTCAGTTCAGCTAAGGGTGCACGTTTTTCCCTTACACTCATCTTGCTTCCCTTTTCGTCCAAAACACGTACCAAAGGAGAATTGACCACTGCCCATTCCCCCTTTGCTACATTGACCGGCTCGTCTCCGGTGAAAGCCAGATAGCTGTATTTCCCGTAGTGCGGCAGTTTGCGAATCAGACCGGCTATCGCATTTGTATTGTCAAAAGCAATGAAAATATCTTGCTTCCGTATGTCATTCTTTTTGAAGAGTGTATAAACAAAAGCTGTGTTCTTTTTCGCCAAAGATTGCTTTCCGAAATAAACCGAATCTTCACTATATCCGGCATGATAGCCTTTCAGGCTTTCTCGGAAAGCAGAGGCAAAGCGATTTTCAAAACCCAGTACCCAAGCCGTTTTTTCCGAAGGAAGTTGTGTAATCTCATTGTCAAAAACGATAGTGAAATGGTCATTATCAGCCTCTTTCCATTTTTCTGCAAAATTGCGATAGGCTTTTTTGCGGCTTTTGCTTGCTTGGGAAGGGAGAATAAACACATTTTCTTCGCTGCCCCATATTTTACTCAAAGTAGGAGGCACTTCGGCGGGATTTAATATCCGGAATACATCATATTGCGGGTCCACGACTACTTTAAGCGGTTTGTCTTTCAGAAACAGCTGAAATTCCTGTTGCCGCCGGTTCATATTGACCACTTTCGTTAGCGTACCCTTTTGCGTAGCAATCCCGATAGGAATATCCAAATCAAACACGGCTTGCTCTTGCACTTGTTTCAGGCTAATCCTGATCCGGTAGTTGTTTCCGTATTTTTCTTGGACGAGCCGCTCAATAGCCAGTTCGGGTGCCCCTTTCCGTTTAACCCATTGGGCAAAGAATGCCTGCAAGTCTTCTCCGGACACTTCTTCCATTGCCCGGCGGATATCGTCATAAGAGGCAAAATGAAAAATATTCTTTTGATAAAATTTCCGCATTCCCTCGACAAAAGTTTGGTCTCCCAATTTTCTACGCAACATCTGCCACATCATCAGTGCTTTGCCGTAACCGATAGCCTCGCTCGGACCGTCGTGGCGGGAGACGAACTCCGACAATGGAAAATCATTTCCGGGATTTACAAAATTGCTGAATTTTTGGAGAATGGAACGGCGGTATTCTTCGCCGGCACCCCGTTGCTCCTTGATCAGATGATCTGCCATAAAAGCCGTGGTGCCTTCGCACCAATTGCCGGCGTCAAAATCCACATATACACTGTTTCCCCACCAGTTATGCAGTAGCTCGTGCGGGTAGGAAGAATATAAAATAAACGGGAAACGGATAATCTTTTCACCCAGCAAAGTGAACGAAGGCATCCCGTAGCCGGTCTCCCAAAAATTTTCTACCAAGGCAAATTTCGAATAAGGATAATTTCCCAATAATCCTTGATACATATCCATATATTGCTCGGTTACTTCCAAATATTTGTTTGCCAAAGCCTCATCATCGCTCCGCAAAAATGCCATAGCGAGAATACCGTTGTTCATTTGATAGGAATATTCATAAAATTTAGCTCCTATCAGGAAAATTTCTTCTTGCGGTTTATCGCATTTCCAAGTATCAATATGCTTGTCTCCGGATTTTTCAAAAATACGCTTCCCTTGCGAAACGGTTTTCCATTGAGAAGGAAGTTCGGTCGTAAGTACAAATTTGGACAAAACGCCGTCAAACTGCGGCACCCAATAGGTGGAACCGGCTAAATAAATGCCAATGTCGCTGATGATTCCCGACGATTCGGCGAAGCCGCGCTGATAATTGGCTTTGCTCTGTTCTATTACGGATTTGATATTTCCTTGGTAAGAAAGCACAATGAGAGAGGGATTTCCCGTGATCTGCCAGCGGGTCAATTGAATGTCGTCTTTTTTCTCGTCTGCATCGTGATCCATTCCGATGTCTCCGGCTTTTACGTTTTCTTTCAACTTTGTCAAATGCGCGCCCGGGGTCTTGGTAGTTACTTGAAAAGCGGAGTTTAAAAGAAATTCGCGCAATTCCATATCCTTCAAATCCAAGCTGTCAATGACTTCGATAGAAGAAGTCTCCGGTTGGATTTTTACGTATAAATGATGATTTATCACACCTCCGGCGTGGAGTCCGGCAAAGATAAATGAAAGAAGAAACAAGAAGACTGTCTTGATGAATTTCATATTTTCATTTTTTTTGCGAAAGTAGATAAAAAATAGTATGAAGAAAGTTTAAAACGGATAAAAATTGAACAAGTGGAACAGTGCATTTGTTCTACGGGAAAAAATAAAATTATGTTAGCACTCTTGTCTCCTGCAAAAAGATTGAATCTCAAAGCGGTAAGCTATGCCGTTCCTCCCACACAACCGCTGTTTCCGGAGGATTCATTGAAAGTCATTGAAGAAATCAGAAAATATAATCCGCACCAACTGATGCAATTGATGAAAATCAGTGAGAGTCTGGCGGAATTAAATTATGAACGCTTTCAAAATTGGCACTTGCCCTTCACGGAAGAGAATGCCAAAGCGGCGGTCTATACTTTTATGGGAGATGCGTACCGGGGCTTGCAAGCCGCTTCTTTCACGGAAGACGAGATGCTCTTTGCGGGCAAACATCTCCGGATATTGTCCGGTTTGCACGGCATATTGCGACCTATGGATTTGATCCAAGCCTACCGTATGGAAATGGGACGCAAAGTCAGTGTCGGAAAAGCAAGGGATTTATACGATTTTTGGTCTGACAAAATCACGGCTCATATTAATGAGGTATTGAGCAATGACAATACGCCGGTAGTGCTTAATCTCGCCAGCAAAGAATATTTTGAAGCCGTGGACACGGCAAAATTAAAATATCCCGTTATTCATTTCCAATTCAAAGAATTGAAAGACGGGCAATACCGTTTTTTCAGTATGTACGGGAAATATGCCCGTGGACTTATGGTGCGCTTTATGATTAAAAATAAAATTCACAATCCGGAAGAATTGAAACTTTTCGATTGGGAAGGATATGCCTATAACGAGCCGTTGAGCAGCGAACACAATTGGGTATTCACACGAATGTTCCCTGCTAAAAAATGACAAAACAGGTATTCTTATTTGTTTTTCCGGCAATTTGTAGGACCTTACATCTTAGTGTAATAAACATGATTGCACAAACTGATAAAGTCTTTCTATAATTACCGGACTCTTCGTTATACTCATACTCAAAACTTTATTTCGGCAAGCTCAATACATCGCATTGACAAAAGTAAAGTCTTTGGTTGTGAAATGATTTTTTTTTATCTTTTTTGGTGAATAAAAATTTATTTACCTTTGCCGCGATAGTAATTATTTGATATGAAGGTAGGCGTCAAACAACAAAATATCCGGGACACAAAAACATCCAAACAAGCATGATATATACCCACGTAAGTAATACTGTAAAACGTAATATCATATCTCCCATTGAGGATTTAAACCTCAATATTGACATAAAAAACGACAAATTTTGGGGTTTTGTCGGGGTATAATATAGTTATGTGCAATTGTACAGTTTTTGGATCAATCGTTGAT
>WFZU01000028.1 GCA_015489405.1 Bacteroidales bacterium | reverse complement strand
GAACAAGGCTTGCGAAATACTCAAAATCAAGGAGTTGACTTTTGTCAATGAAGTTTTGAGTATGAGCGTAACGAAGTTATTGGACATTATAGACAGACTCTATTTAGCCGGTTTGATTGAAAAATCATCAAAATAGGTAACGGCATCCGCTTTGGTCCAAAGACCTGTTTTCCCCGCTTTGCGGAACGTCTTGTCGCGGACTTGGAAAATTTCTTTATCGTTGAGATAAACGGTAAATAAATCGTCTTTCACTTGTACCCGGAGCGTATTCCATCCGGAACCTAATTCCGGCACATCAACACCATAGGTTTTGCCTTTGCCCAAAACGGGCAAATCGCTGCGGATACCATCCTGTACTTTGTATAATACAACATTGTTTTCCAATGGGTTGGCACGTACGACATAATAGTTGTTTGCATCTAAAAACCGCCAGACCAGTCCTCCGCCTTGATCTTTTTTACCTTTGACGCCTTTAAGTCTCACTTGCATATCCACATCTTGGAGCACAAATTCGTCCCAGACGATTTCATTGAAATGATAATTGGGCTGGTCTTGCGACCATTGAGCTAAAACATTATTTCCCGCATCTTCGACAATTTTCCATTCGGTATATTCACCTCTTCCGGTATAATATTGCGTCCAGTGAAGGGGAGATTTCCCTCTTTCGTACGTTTCGAATGAAAATATCGTATCCTGTTGCAAGACCGGAATAATCTTGTTTTGCGGTGCCGGAAATGAGGACTCCGGCGTTGCTTCTCCACAAGCGATGAGGATAGCCCAGGCGGCGAAAGTCCACAATATTATTTTCAATGTTTTCATAGTTTGACAATATTATTAAATGTATTATATATCCTTTGTATTCAGGGTATTAAGTGTTTGGTGAGTATAAAATGTTGTTATCGGGCGCCGGAATTGCCAAAATCATAATACAGTTTCGGCCAAAGTTGTTCGTCAAATGCATCCTCTCCGCCGGCAAAAGCCATAATCCGTTTGTTTGTGAGCACCAAAATATTGCCATTCCGGTTTTGGGTCAATCGCAAAAAGGTTTCCTTTTTGGAAACTTGGAAAGCTTGGATATACTGAATCCAATTTTGCTTGCCGTTGCCATCCACATTGGTCAATATTCTATTGTCGTCAAAATAGGCAATGGAGGAGGCAGAATGAATGAGTGGACTATATGCGAGTCCGGACGTGTAGATTAGCCCGGGCTCTTTTTTACTAGTCCACAGGATTTCCCCTTCCCGGCTAATCTTTTGACAGAGCGAATCGGCAACATAGAGGTTCCCGTGCTCGTCGATGGATACACCTTCGATAGGATGATGAATACCGCTTGCGGTTTCCCACCGTTTTTCGCCTTCCGGCGTGATTGAAATTACTGCATTTTTTCCGGGCGCTCCCGTTTCCATCCCAAGATAAATATTCCCGTCCGCATCCAAGGAAAATTCTTTTAATGCTCCGGCAGTGTATGCGGGAGGAGCATCCCATTGCCATTCGATAACCGGGCTTACTTCTTCCTGTGATATTTTCAGTATGTGGTAGTGATCCGCTTTGTCTGTAAGCCCTACATAAATTTTGTTTCCGTATGCAGTGATTTGTTGCGGAGTCAAGATAGAGTCTGATTCTGTGGCTAATTTTTTACTCCATTTTTTCATTCCGTTCAGCCTGTACGAATTCAAATAGGTTACTTTCTCACCGGAATAATTTTTAGTAGCACAAAAATACAGGCTCTTACCGGTCCAAGAAATCAAATTGGTATTTACTTGGTTGATTTGGTAGTAAAAAATGTTTTCTTTGGTGTCCCGGCAATATAGTTTATTATTTTTAGTATGATAATACAAGCTATTATGAAAAATGACCGGGCGGGAGTCTATGATTGCTTGTTCGTAAAATTCTCCCAGTTTAAGCCCGTCATTAGACAACTTTAAGATACTGTTTTTTCCATTTGTTACCCGGACAAGATAAATGTTTCCAATGGAATCGATAGCCGGTTCAAGTGCTTGAAAATCACTATTGTTCCCCAAAGAATATTGCCAAAGATAATGATCCAGTTTGTGGACAATGATATCGTCCTTGTTTTCTTTGCAAGAAAGCAGTAGTATGGACACTGTGAGTAGATAGACAATTTTGTACTTCATACGTATCATGATTGTATTATTCATTCTCTCAATGCTGCAAAATTAATCATTATCCGGTTAAAGTGAAATTTTTATTTCCCTTCTTACGGTTTTCAAAAATCTACTTTCTTCAAGGCTTCCACCCGGTTTTTAACATCCAATTTGATGTAAATGTTTTTGATATGTGTCTTGATCGTATTCAATGAAAGGAAAAGTTTGTCCGCAATCTCTGCATTTTTGTATCCCTTGGCAATCAATTGAAGCACCTCTATTTCCCGCTCCGTAAGTTCATATTGGTCAAAATGTTTTGCAATCGTCTCTCTTTCTTTTTGTTGTTCTCTCTTTCGTTGTTCTCTGATTTGTTCTTCCTTCAACAGGAAGTTTTGCAACTCAAGGCGCATCTGCGATTGCAGTAATTTGTTTTTACGATGATTGATCATAAAAAGCAAAATAACCAAGAGGGAGATAATGAAGATAGCAAGAATGAAAATGGATTGGAGTCTGATTTTGCGTTGTTTCAGTTGGTTTTCCAAAGCCAAAATGTTGATCTTCTTGTTTTTCTCCCGCAATTGGTATTTGTCATCCATTTCTACGACAAGTTTTGCTTTATCGGCATCCATCAGTGAATCTTTTAGCTGGTTGTAGCGGTTTAGATAGCGGGCTGCGTGGATATAGTCGCCGGTTAGCAAGTGTATTTGTGAGAGCAATTCCAAGACTTCCAGTGTTGATTTGGGTTTCCCCATAGAGGAGAATAAATGAAAACTTTTATAATAGAATTTTTTCGCTTTCTCATACTGTTTTTGAGCTGTATAGAGTTCTCCCTCGTTACGATATACATTTGCCAATCCGTCGCCGGAGTCCAAGGATTCGAAGATTTCCTCCGCTTTTTTTAATGCCTTGGCAGCCGGCAAATACTTATTCCTGTCCGTATAAATTTTGCCCAAATTGCCTAGGACGGTAGCTGTACGGCGAAGGTTACTACTGTCCAAACGGTAGATTTGGTAAGCCTTCTCATAATAAAGTATGGCAGAGTCGTCTTGTTTGGTAAGTTCTTCGTAGAGCACTCCGATATTGTTGTAGATATTGGCGATTCCCTCTTGGTCTTTCATTTTTTTTCGCAAACCCAATGCTTTACGGTGATAAAAAAGTGCTTTGCCGGGAAGTTCAATCTCTTCGTAGAGTACGCCCAAGTTGGCATAGATTTTTGCCATAGGCACCGAATCTTGATGTGCTTTATAATAATCCAAGGCTTTTAAGTATAGTTTTACCGCAGCGGAATACTCTCCTTTCATTTCCTTTAACACGGCTTGGTTGGAAAGCATTTGTATCGCTTTTTTCTCATTGTCGTTGAGACGAAAAATATATCCGGCTTGCACAAAAAAGGCATCTGCCAGTTCATAATCGGAGAGTTGGTAAGCTCTCATGCCGGCAAGATAATATATATTCGCCAGGGCGGTATCTTCTTTTTTCACATCATTTTTATATGAATTTACCAAGTCCGGCAAGCTGTCGCTGTTGTGAATAGATGCAAAAGAAGCCGGGGAGGATAGCTTTTGCTTATTTTGAGAGTGTCTTGATTCCTGTGTGCAAGAAAAGATACCCAATGGTATAAGAAAAATAAAAAATCTCCACATTCACAATCTCTTTTTGTGTATCCAAGATTGATAAAAACGTAAATGGTTGCTTCTCGAGGTGAAAAAAACAGAGCACGCAGTCCACCCTCTTTTTACCATTCATTTTTTAGAGAAATAAACCGGAAGAAAGTAAAATGTGTTAAATCTTACTTCATTATTGGAGAGGTCTCCTTTCAAAATCGTTTGTTGAGCGTTTTTTTTGTATGTAATATATTGATAGTTAATATTGTACGATGATCCGGCGTGAGAGGGGATTTTTTTTGTAAAAAATAGTGTTGGGACTGATAAAATGTTAATTTTGCAGATTGGAAGTTTTTCAATAATTCAGGTATTTAGATACTCAAATGTTTTTATGTCGGTAATCTATATGACAATATCAATAAGCCTTTTGTTGGCACTGGGGTTTTTGGTAGCATTCATCTGGTCAGTGCGTACGGGGCAGTTTGAAGATGACTATTCTCCCTCTGTGCGGATGTTATACGATAATAAAGATGAACCGCAGAGTACAGATACCGTAATGGAACAAGAAGATAATGATAAATAAACAGTATTCACTAAATGAATTGACTTATGGCAATTGAAAAATTTAAGTATGACAATCAGCTGACAAAATGCTTTGCCTATGCGACTCTGGTGTGGGGGCTTACGGCAATGCTGATCGGCTTGACGGCGGCGTTTGAGATTTTGTGGCCGCAGGTAGATTTGGGTCTGGAATGGCTGACATTCGGCAGATTGAGACCGCTACACACCAACGCTGCGATTTTTGCATTTGTTGGGAATGGTATTTTTACCGCTATCTATTATTCCACCCCCCGCCTTTTGAAGACGCCTATGTGGAGTCCGAAATTGGGAAAAATCAATTTCTGGGGTTGGCAATTGGTGATTGTCTTGGCGGCTATTACGTTGCCCTTGGGAATCACGACTTCCAAAGAGTATGCCGAACTCGAATGGCCTATTGACATTTTGATTACCATTGTTTGGGTCGTCTTCGGTTTGAATCTTATTATGACGATGGTACATCGTAGAACAAAACACATTTATGTAGCTATTTGGTTCTATATTGCTACATTCGTTACCGTAGCGGTTTTGCATCTTGGAAACTCAATGGAATTGCCGGTAAGTTTTTTCAAGAGCTATTCCTTATACGCAGGGGCTTCCGATGCTTTGGTACAGTGGTGGTACGGGCATAATGCCGTGGCATTCTTCTTGACGACTCCGATGCTGGGATTGATGTATTATTTCGTTCCCAAGGTTTCCAATAGACCGATTTATTCGTATAAGTTATCTATTATTCACTTCTGGTCTCTGATTTTCTTGTATATCTGGGCCGGTCCTCACCACTTGTTGTATCAAGCACTTCCGGATTGGGCACAAGCCTTGGGTGTTACCTTTTCCGTTGCTTTGATTGCCCCGTCTTGGGGAGGTATGATCAACGGACTTTTGACCTTGCGCGGAGCTTGGGACAAAGTGAAAGAAGATCCTATCTTGAAATTATTCGTAGTCGGTGTTACCGCTTACGGTATGTCCACTTTTGAAGGACCGATGTTGTCTCTCAAGACTGTGAATGCTATCAGTCACTTTACCGACTGGACAATCGCTCACGTTCACGTAGGTACATTGGGTTGGAACGGTATGTTAATCTTCGGTATGCTCTATTGGTTGGTCCCGAGAATTTTCAATACCAAGCTCTATTCCGTATCCCTTGCCAATATTCATTTCTGGTTGGCTACCTTGGGACTGTTATTCTTTGTAATCCCGCTGTATTTTGCCGGATTTACCCAAGCGTTGATGTGGAAAGAATTTACGGCAGACGGTTATCTCCAATATCCTAACTTTTTAGATACTTATCTGAATATCAGACCGATGCATATGTGGAGAGCCTTGGGTGGAACCTTGTATCTTACCGGTGCCATTATTGCCGTGATTAACATTGTCAAGACGGTTAAGTCCGGTACTTTCGTTCGCTTTGAAGAAGACGAAGCCGAAGTTGAAGTGGCTCACAATGCGGAAGATAAAGGTTGGTTGGGACACCGTACCTTGGAAGGCAAACCGTTGGCATTTACGTTCTGGGTATTGATTGTTATTATCATTGGTGGATTGGTTGAGTTTATTCCTCAATTTATTCAAGTTTCCAATAAGATTGAAACCGAGGAGGGCTATGCTATCCAAAAACCTTACACACCGTTGGAGTTGGCAGGAAGGGATATTTATATTTCCGAAGGATGTTATAATTGCCACTCTCAAATGATTCGTCCGTTCCGTTCCGAAGTAGAGCGTTATGGAGATTATTCCAAACCCGGTGAATATATTTACGACCATCCTTTCCAATGGGGAAGCCGTCGTACGGGTCCGGATTTGTTCCGCGAAGGAGAAAAGGGAGGTAAACAAAACCGCCCCAATGCTTGGCATTACGAACACTTGATGAATCCCCGTAAAACAAATGTCCAATCTATTATGCCGGCATATCCCTGGATGGCAACGAAAGATATTGATATGGATATTATTCCCGCCAAAATCCGGGCTATGCAGACTTTGGGCGTTCCTTATCCCGACGGTTATGACAAGATTGCCGTGGAAAAACTCAAAGCGCAAGCTAAAGTTATCGGTGATGACCTTCGTGCAAGCGGTATCAAAGTGGATGATAATAAACAAATTATCGCTCTGATTGCTTACCTGCAAAGACTCGGTTCGGACAGAAGCGGTACGAATGATGTGGATAAATACATAAGTTTAAAATAACGTTTTGTCATGGGAAAGCTAATCAGAAGTATTGTTGAGATTCAAGATTGGGCAAAAGATGTCGCCAGTCTGAATACGATTATCTTTAGTGCACTTTTCGTTTTTCTGATTATTTCCGTTATTAAAATGAAAAAATCGGATGTTGAGAAGTACAAAAGGTTTCCCTTGGATGACAATCAAGAATAAAAACATATTATTATGGCCGAAGAATATAAAGATTTTAGAAAAGAACAAGATTATGAGATAGATACGCTTACCAACGATCGTCTCATAAAAGATCATGTGTATGATGGTATCCGCGAATTGGACAACGATTTGCCGCCTTGGTGGAAATGGTTGTTCTATGTTACTCTTGTTTTTGGTGTTATTTATTTGATTCGTTTATATGGATTTCAAGCTCCTGATTTGATTCAAGATGTGGAGTATGCCAATGAAATGAAACAAGCAGAACAAGAGAATCCTACTAAAAATACGGAAATTAAATACGAACGTTTGACCGATGCTGCTAGTCTGGCGGAAGGGAAAAAACTTTTTGCTACGCATTGTGCGGTCTGTCACGGACCTGACGGTGGCGGATTGATTGGTCCCAATTTTACCGATGATTATTGGATTCATGGTAATACGGTGGAAGCAATATTCGGTGTCGTTTCGAACGGTGTATTGGAAAAGGGGATGACGCCTTTCAAGGACGTTATTTCTCCGAAACAACGCTTACAGGTGATTAGTTATGTCCTTTCTTTGCACGGGACTACTCCTGCCAAGCCCAAAGACCCCCAAGGGGATAAATTGGATTGGCCCTACTAATCGCTATGTTCGAAGTAGCCAAACAGCTTTGTTTGGCTACTTTTTTGTTTTAAAAATGAATAATTATTTATTAAAAATATACTGAACATTCATCCGAGTATGATTGTTCTCACTTAGTTGAAAATAGAATATACAATGGCAAAGAAAGTATCATTCCGGGATAAACTGACTACGGTTGACGAACGGGGAAGACGGGTATGGGTTCATCCTAAAAAGCCCAAAGGAAGGTTTACGAATTACAGAAGGATGGTGGCATTTATGTTTTTTGCCTTCTTTTTTATTATGCCCTGGGTGAAATATAAGGGAGACCCGTTTATTATGCTTAATATCATTGAGCGTAAGTTTATTATTTTCGGTGCGATTTTTTGGCCCCAAGATTTTTATCTCGTGGTGATGTCGCTTTTGACGAGTGTAGTGTTTTTGCTTTTGTTTACGGTTATTTTCGGGCGGATCTTTTGCGGTTGGTTTTGTCCGCAGACGATTTTTATGGAGTTTTTGTTCCGTCCTATCGAATATTTGGTCGAGGGCGACCGTCGCGAGCAAATAAAGCTTGCCAAGCAGCCGATGAATGCCAATAAATTAACCAAAAAGATTATTAAATACACGCTTTTTGCCGTTGCAGCGCTTGCCATCGGACATACATTTTTTGCTTTTATTTTGGGAATGGATACGATTACCGGTTTTTACCGGGACGGTATGTTTCATCATACTTCCACCTTTATTCCTTTGTACTTATTTTCCGGAGTGGTATTTTTTATTTTCGGATTTTTCCGGGAGCAAGTCTGTACGATTGCTTGTCCTTACGGACGTTTGCAGGGGGTCTTGTTAGATAAAAAGACCATTCTGGTTATGTACGATTACCTCCGGGGCGAACCGCGGAAAGGGACCCAAAAAGAGGGGCTGGGTGATTGTCAAAATTGTATGGATTGCGTTCATGTTTGTCCTACCAACATAGATATCCGTAACGGTACTCAACTTGAATGTATCAATTGTACGGCTTGTATGGATGCCTGCGATGCCAATATGGTCAAAGCCGGTAAACCGAAAGGACTGATTCGCTACGACTCCGAAGAGGGTATCGAAAAAGGCGAAAGACATATTGTCAATCCGCGGACGATTGCATACTCTATCGTGTTGCTTATTCTGTTGGGAGTTCTTTCGATGATGTTTTTCCTCCGTACGGATTTCGAAACTACGATTTTGCGTCAAAAGGGTACACTCTATCAGGTGCTCGGAGACACGGCTGTCAGCAATATTTATGATGTGGAGGTCATTAACAAAACGAGAAACAAATACACGATTGATGTTAAACTGCTGAAACCCAAAGTGGGCGAAATAAAGTGGCTTACGCCTAAAATTACATTGGATAAAGGCGAAATAGGAAAAGCGAAATTTATGTTGATTCTGCCGGGAAATGAACTCACTTCGTCCAACGTCCCTATTCAATTGGGAGTTGTTTCCAAGGGCAAAATGATAAAGGTGTATGATATTTCTTTTGTCGCACCGCGGAAATGATAGTTTGTTTATTGCTCATATAAGTTATTTGCGATAGAAATGGATATGTCCGCTTCTATCGGTTGAGTATGGTCTTTGTTTTTAAAAAACAGTTTATGAAAATACGTTGGAATTGGGGTACCGGAATTGTGGTGGCGTTGAGCCTCTTTATCTTATTGATTTTAGGCTTTGTCTTCCGGATGTTTTATGTTGATTTTCACTTGGTTGAGAAGGATTATTATCCGAAGGAGCTTAATTATCAACAACATATGCGGAAAGAACAAAATGCCAAGGCGCTTCCCCAAAAAGTCCGTCTGACACAGGAAGATAATTATGTAATTACTCACTTTCCGGAAATGTTTAAAGGGAAAAAAATACAGGGAAAGATTTTGTTCTATAACGTGGTGAACGAGAAATATGATAAAGCGTTTCCTATTCACTTAGACTCAGCGAATACTGCCCGTTTCCTAATCAATCAATTTGTAAAAGGACGTTACAAAGTGAAAATAGATTACCGCGTGGACACGACCTCTTATTTTCAGGAATTAAGCATTACCTTGGATTGAGCCTATGTATTTGGTTGCTGCTTTGATGTTGGGATTAGTCGGGAGTCTGCATTGTGTCGGAATGTGCGGACCGATAGCGCTTGCACTTCCGCTGGCTAAGGATTCTTGGGCAAAAAAGTTTTTGGGAACGGCTTTTTACAGCCTCGGGAGGATTGTTACGTATGCCGTCTTGGGGGCTATCTTCGGCTTTCTCGGACAAGGCATAGAAATGGCAGGGTTTCAACAGTGGTTTTCCGTTATTTTCGGAATCCTGATGATTCTTTCGGTCTTTTTTCCTTTCCTTTTCAAGGATAAAAAAATATTGGACCGTTGGCTGAACAAACTTTCCGGAGGATTGATACGGCGCTTTAAGAAATATTTTGCCAAAGGGAGTTTCTATTCACTTTTTGTGATAGGTCTCATTAACGGACTATTGCCGTGCGGCTTGGTTTATGTGGCGATTGCCGGTGCTATCAATACCAATTCAATATTGGGTGGAATGTTGTTTATGGCTCTTTTCGGGTTGGGGACTTCGCCGCTGTTGTCCGCCGTATCGATTGCCGGTCATTTGTTGAGTGTCAAGGCACGAAGGAAGATAAACCGCCTTATTCCTATACTTATTGTAATTATGGGACTTCTTTTTATTTTGCGTGGCGCCGGATTGGGTATTAAATATATCAGCCCTCCCGGGCAAAAATTAGTGCCCCACGAAATGAAAATGATGAAGCATTAGTCGATGTTTTGCTTTCTCCTGTTTTTTTCAAAAAAATATAGTAATATAGACCTGTTCAACTCAAAAAATATTTTATTTTTGCAGGCATAAAAAAAATGTTATGCTTGTCATTGGTATTGCCGGTGGTTCCGGTTCGGGTAAAACAACTGTTGTAAAAAAGATTATCAATTCCTTGCCGGAAAATACGGTCAGCCTTATTTCGCAGGATGCCTACTATAAAGATCAAGGACATCTGAGCGATGAGGAAAAGAAAAATATTAACTTTGACCATCCGGAATCAATTGAATTTCAGTTGCTTAATAAGCATCTCAGGCAGTTGAAAGACGGGCAATCCATTGAGATGCCAACCTACGATTATACGACTTGCTCACGGGGTGAAGAAACCATTCATATTGAACCGAGAAAAGTCATTATCGTAGAAGGGATATTGATTTTTACCGATGCTTCATTGAGGGAACAACTGGATATTAAGGTGTTTGTTTCCGCCGACAGTGATGACCGGCTGATGCGTATTATGAAGCGGGACGTGAAAGAACGGGGCAGGACCTATGATGATGTTTTGGAACATTATTCAAAATATGTGAAAATCGGTCATCGCGAATTTATTGCTCCGACTAAACGCTTTGCGGATATTATCATTCCCGAAGGGGGCAATAATCATGTAGGGATTGAGATTCTTACTTCCCGTATATTTAAGAAATTGTGGGACAACAATTAGAGCTTGTCTATAATGTCCGGCTTCTGCGTTACGCTCGTTCTGAAACCGGTGATTGACGTAAGTCAACTCCTTGGTTTTGAGTATTTCGCAAGCCTTGAATTTGAACATTCCAGCTCAAGCTCTTGACTTTATGGACAGACACTACTTAGATTGACAAAAGTTTTGGTGTTTCGCAAGCCCTGCCTGTGCGTACGGAAGACAGGCTTGTTCTTGAACATTCTATCCCGGATTCTTAACTTTATGGACGAGCACCATTTGGGAGAAAATTACCCCCAATCAAAAACACTTACTCTTTCCCTTGATTTAGCGGACCGCCGTGTACGAGAACCGTACGCACGGTGGTGTGAGAGGGTCTCCGGCGGGCTTTATGCTTGCCGGCACTCTACTCGATTGGCAGTAGTTTTCAATGTTATTATATAATTCAAAAATCTTATCTTCAACATTATAAATTTTAACACTATTAATAGTTTCAAAAAATGAGTTAAGTATATCAAATAGTTCATTATTTGTATATTTCAACTTATC
>WFZU01000027.1 GCA_015489405.1 Bacteroidales bacterium | reverse complement strand
TGTTCAATTGGTAGGAGACTGGGATGATATCAAATCAAACGACCTTAACGGGGCACCGATGGACCCGACTTTGGGGTGGGTCGCCGGCAATGACAGCTATCCGGATATTGCGGTAGGAAGATTTTCCGCCAATTCGCCGGCGGAAGTTACCGTACAAGTGGATAAAACCATCCAATATGAAAGAAATCCCGATGCCGGTGCAGAATGGTATAAGAGTGCCCTTGGGATGGGCTCGGATCAGGGTGCCGGAAGTGGCGACGACGGAGAGATGGACAAAGACCATGTCCAAAATATTTATGACCATAAGTTAGACCCGTTTACCTATGACAATTATTACACTTCCTACGACCCGGGCGCCAATACGGGACAGGTCTCGACTGCCTTGGAAGAAGGAGTGAGTATCGTTAATTATTGTGGACACGGAGGCGAAGATCTTTGGGTAACCTCCGGATTTTCCAATTCGGATATTGCAAACCTGAACAATGGGAATAAACTTCCTTTTATTTTTTCCGTTGCTTGCGTCAATGGCGCATTTCAAAGCGGTGAATGTTTTGGCGAAGCCTGGCTGAAAAAAGAAAACGGCGGTGCCGTATTGGCGTTGATGTCCACCATCAATCAACCATGGACTCCTCCTATGCGCGGGCAAGATTATTTCAACGACATTTTAATTGGCGGTTACAATTATGATGATTATCCTGACCAAAACGGAATCAGCACAAGCGAACAAAGAACCACCATCGGTTCCATTATCGTTAACGGTTTTGTGTTGATGTACACCGAATCCGGCGAAAGTTCCGATTTGGAAACTACCGAAACCTGGACAACCTTTGGAGATGCCTCTCTGGAAGTACGAACCGATACACCCAAAGAGATTACTCTTTCCAACAATGTGATTATGCAAGGAGTTGCTTTTAATACAACGGTAAATGTGGGGGGGAGTCCATTCGAAGGCGCTATGGTATGCATTTCCCAAGAAGACAACTACTTCTCCGGAATTACCGATGAAAACGGGAATGTCTCCATTGCACAAAACCTTATTCCGGGGGATGCCTTATTGGTCGTAACGGCTTTCAATGGAAATACGATATATCAAGATATTGTGGTTGCACCACAGGATGGACCCTACGTGACTTTGACGGATGTGGCATTTGATGATGCTGCCGGAAATAATAACGGGAATGTAGATTTCGGAGAAGATATTCTGCTTGATGTTAGTTTGAAAAATTTAGGTATAGAGACGGCTTCAAATCTTTCTGTGAGCCTTGCTGCGGAGGATCCTTCTGTCAGTATTACCGATGCGACGGAAATTTGCCCGGATTTGTCTCCGGATGAGGCTATTATCTTGCTCGGTGCTTTCGCTTTTACGGTTGCCGACTTGGTGGAAGATGGCTATTCCGTACCCTTTACCCTGACGGTAAGTGATGGCACGGACACTTGGGAGTCTTTATTCAATGTCATTCTTCACGCTCCCGTATTGACTTTTGATTCTTTTACTATCAATGATGCGAGTGGTAACAATAATGGCAAATTGGATCCGGGAGAGACTGCAAACATTTTTGTTACGCTCTACAATCAAGGAAGTGCAGGTATCGGAAATGTAAGTGCCGTGCTGTCGTCGGATAATGGTTTCGTAACAGTCAATACTGAGTCTTCCAATTACGGAAGCCTTGCCGCAGGGACATCTGCGACGCAAACCTTTGAAGTAAGCGTCGATGAAAATACGCCGGCAGGAACGATGGTGAATTTTACAACTGATATTTCGGCTGACTTCGGGTATTCCGGCACGGGAACTTTCAATACTGTTGTAGGACAAATTCCGGTATTGATAGTAGATTTGGACGGGAATACCAATTCTGCTCCGGCTTTACAGACCGCTATTGAGGATAATGGCGTAGCCGTAGAATACTCCACCGGAATTCCGGAAGATTTAAATCTTTATACCAGTATATTTTTGTGTTTGGGAGTTTACTCTGAAAATCATGTTTTGACGGAAGAAGAAGGGCAAACCTTTGCCGATTATCTCAATAATGGAGGTAAACTTTATATGGAAGGAGCGGATACTTGGTATTATGACCCGCAAACTGCCGTTCATACTCTATTTAATATCAACCCCGAATCGGATGGAGACGGAGATTTGGTCTCTTTCGTAGGACAGTCCGGTACTTTTACCGAAGGTATGAACTTTTCGTATTCGGGAGACAATAGCTGGATAGACCACATTGCCCCGGTAGGGGATGCCGTTTTGTTGTTTGAAAACGGTAATCCGGAGTACGGCGTGGTCGTTGCCAATGATGCGGGTAGCTACAAAACAATTGGTTCTTCCGGTGAGTTTGGAGGACTTGATGATGCCGCTTTCCCATCCACAAAGGATGAATTGGCGAAGCAGTATCTTGAGTTCTTCGGAGTCATGGGTGGCTCAACCTCTCTCATTGCACAGTTTGTAGCAGATCAAACGACCGTTTGTAAGATGGATACGGTGAATTTCACTGACCAAAGTTTAGGAGGCGCTACCTCTTGGTTATGGACGTTTGAAGGAGGTGAACCGGCTACATCGACCGAACAAAATCCGAGTGTCCATTATGAGACTCCCGGAACCTATGACGTTAGTCTGATCGTCTCTAACGGGACTGATTCGGATACGCTTGTTAAAGCCGATTACATCACTGTCGATGCGTGTCCCGGAATAGAAGAAGATGCCGGAGAGATGTTTAGCATTTATCCCAATCCATGCCACAAGCATATTTTTGTTAATACGTCTCAAAAAGCAGACCTTGAGATTCGGGATATGCTGGGCAATCAAGCCATGAAGCTCGAAGGTGTGCAAGGCTCTTTCCGCGTAGATGTTACGGGCTTTGCTCCCGGACTCTATTTCATGCTGCTGGAAACGGAAAAAGAATCCTATATGCAAAAACTTATTGTTCAATAATAAATGTATAAATGATTGTTGCTTGACAATTATTTTACGGAGAGCCGCTTCGTCTATGACGGAGCGGCTCTTTCGTTGGGGGCTTTTGTGCGCGTGTAACCGCTCGTGATTATTAACATACCAAGCACTCGTTCTTTTTGCGGATAACTGCGTTAAAATTTTTAACCATAGCTAAGGCTATGCTGAAATTTTTATGCCTTGTTCTTGAACATCACAGCTCAGACTCCGGATTTTATGGACAAACACCGGTTTATGACAGGTAAAATATCCGGAGGCTATCGGCAATGAGTATTTCTCCTGCCGCCGGCATATCCGGAGCGTCCTAAAAAAATCACAACCTTCCGGCAAAAAAATATCGCAATTATATTTTGTGTTTGTACTTTTGCAAAAAAATAAAAGTATTGAAGGATATTGTAAACAATCATATTGTTCGCCAAGTTGCGGATTTGGCTCAACAAGCCGGCATTCAGGCGTACGTCGTTGGGGGCTTTGTAAGGGATGCCATTTTGAAGCGTCCCAATAAAGACATCGATATTGTATGTATCGGGAATGGAAGCGGCATCAAACTCGCCAAACTATTAGCCAATTCTTTAGGGAAAAACAAAAAACTGTCTATTTTTAAGAATTTTGGCACGGCTATGGTAAAAACCCGCAACTATGAAGTGGAATTTGTCGGTGCCCGGAAAGAGTCTTACCGGCGCAATTCGCGCAAACCCATTGTCGAAGAAGGCACCTTGCAGGAAGATTTAAACCGGAGAGACTTCACTATCAATGCTATGGCAGTCAGTCTCAACAAAGCGGATTGGGGGCGCTTTATCGATCCTTTCCACGGAGTGGAAGACATCGAAAAGCGTTTGATTCGTACTCCTCTTGACCCGGACATCACGTTTTCGGATGATCCTTTGCGCATGATGCGTGCTATTCGTTTTGCTACGCAACTCGATTTCTTCCTTTTTCAGGAAACGCGTGATGCGATTGCACGCAACAAAGACAGACTCTCCATCGTATCCAAGGAAAGGATTGCCGGCGAATTGAACAAAATAATGCTCGCACAACGCCCTTCCATAGGGTTTCGCTTGCTGGATGAAACCGGTATTTTGGATATGTTGTTGCCTGAACTTTCTGCTCTCAAAGGAGTGGAGGTGATCGAGGGGAAAGGACATAAAGACAATTTTTTTCATAGTCTCCAAGTTTTGGACAATATCGCCGGGAACACCAAGGACTTGTGGCTGCGTTGGGCTGCCCTGCTTCACGACATCGGAAAAGCCAAGACCAAGCGTTTTGAACCCGGTGTCGGCTGGACCTTCCACGGACATGATTTTATCGGTGCGAAAATGATTCCGGGTTTGTTCAGAAGACTCAAACTCCCGTTGCATGACAAGATGAAGTTTGTGCAGAAAATGGTACGTCTTCACCTTAGACCGATTGCTTTGGTTGAAAATACCGTAACGGACTCTGCCATCCGGAGACTCCTGATGGATGGGGGTGATGATATTGAGGATTTGATGTTATTGTGCAAAGCGGACATTACCTCCAAAAATCAACAGAAGGTGAAAAAATACACCCAAAACTTTATTCTCGTAGAGAAAAAGTTGAGGGAAGTGGAAGAGGCTGACCGTATCCGCAATTGGCAGCCCCCCATTGACGGGGCTATGATTATGAATATGTTCGACATTCCGCCGGGAAAAATTATCGGTGAAATGAAAAATGCTTTAAAAGAAGCAATTTTGGATGGAGAGGTGAAAAATGATTTTCGTGAAGCCTATGAATATATTTTGCAAAAGGGGGCTGAATTAGGCTTGCATGGGAAAAAAAATTATTAGAAACGTTTTATTGAGAAAATTTTTATAATTTTACAATCTGAAAAAAATATTTACAGAGAACTATGCCTGCATATCATTACAGACTGGTATCTCCGGATAGTGAAGAGTTTGCTATGGAGATTAAAATAAAAGACAATCAGACTTTTAGGGATTTTCACAACGCCATTTGTGAATATTTGTCTCAGCAATCCGAAAAGTTTGCTTCCTTTTTCATTTGTGATGAAAAGTGGAATAAAGGGGAGGAGATTGTTTGTAAAATACCCGGTAAAGGGAATAAAAAGCCTCCCAAGGGTAGTCTTTTGATGAAAAAAAGCAAATTGAAAGATTATACGGATTTGGATACTAAACTTATTTACGAATCGGACTTTCTTTATACGACTTCATTGCGTATCCAGATGATTGATATGTCGCCTGCAAAACAAAAAGATATTTATCCTAATCTGGTTTCCAAAGAAGGAGAACTTCCGTTGCATGCTTTCGGGAAGGAAATTATGATGGATGACAAAGAGGCGAATGAATTGAAAAACAGTTTGCTGAAAGATTTTGAGAATTTGTTGGGAGATGAATTTGACGAAGATATAGAGTTATGATACGGGAAAGATGCAATCTGTTGATAATCATCTCTTTGAACTTTGTTAGCTTGTCATTTGCACCATCGTGAGAGAAGTAAGGATGCCAAGCGGAGCAAAAAAAATATTAAGAAGCATTCTTAATAAAGATTATTTGTAATTTTACCGACTGTAAAAAAAAGATTTTCATCGTATATGAAGACTACATCGAAAACCCCTCCGTATGAAGAGGTAGAGGCAATTTTGAGAGATTATCTTGAGAAAAAAGGACACCGGAAGACTCCCGAGAGGTTCACTATCCTGAAAGAAATTTATTCCATTGACGGACATTTTGACATTGAAGATTTGTATGTCAGAATGAAAAACAACAAATACCGGGTAAGCAGGGCAACTTTATACAATACAACGGAACTTCTCTTGGATTGTAATCTGATTGTCAAACATCAATTCGGACATCACAGTGCTCAATACGAGAAGTCTTTTCAGTATGGACAGCACGACCACTTTATTGACATTGACACCGGAGAGGTGTCTGAATTTTGGGACGAGCGTCTGGAAGAAATACAAAAATACGTAGAAGACACCTTGCATGTAAAGATAAGTCATCATTCACTTGTCTTCTACGGAAAAAAATTGCCATAAATCTTTAAAGGGAATATTATGAAGGTAGATGTACTCCTCGGACTGCAATGGGGAGACGAAGGGAAAGGGAAAGTCGTAGATGTGTTAGCTCCGCAATATGACATTGTAAGCCGCTTTCAGGGAGGTCCTAATGCCGGACATACGATTATTTTTGACAACAAAAAATTTGTACTACACACCATCCCTTCCGGAATATTTTACAAAGATATTATCAATGTGATTGGAAACGGAGTCATCATTGACCCGTACAGTCTGATGCAAGAGATTGACAATCTCAACAAAGAAGGATTTGAGGTAAAACAGAATCTCAAAATATCCAGACGTGCACACCTTATTTTACCGTCGCACCGGGTATTAGACGCTTTCTACGAACAACAAAAAGGTAAAAACAAAATAGGCTCCACGCTCAAAGGGATAGGTCCTACCTATACGGATAAGGTGAGCCGCAACGGAATGCGTGCCGGCGATATCTTAACATCTGATTTTGAGCAAACGTATAAAAACGTTAAAGAAAGGCATTTGCGAATTTTCGATGCTTACCATTTTGATTATCGCTCCGTCAAAATTGACGGATTGAATTTTGAGGAATATGAAAAACGGTGGTTTGAATCGGCGGAAAGGCTGCGAACTTTCACCCTCATCAACAGCGAATATTTTTTGAATGAACAAATAAAGGGAGGAAAAAGCATTCTCGCAGAGGGGGCGCAAGGAAGTATGTTGGATATAGAGTTCGGTACCTATCCTTATGTAACTTCTTCGAATACTACAATTGGAGGAGTCTCTACCGGACTGGGGATTGCACCCCGGAAAATCGACAAGGTCTTTGGTGTCTTTAAAGCCTATACCACCCGCGTTGGTAACGGTCCTTTTCCGACGGAATTATTTGATGACGACGGAGAAAAAATGAGAAAAACTGGACAAGAGTTTGGTGCTACCACGGGAAGACCGCGACGCTGTGGCTGGTTGGATTTGGTGGCTCTCCGCTATGCGGTAATGCTCAACGGGGTTACCGATTTGTTTATGATGAAAGCCGATGTGTTGAGTAATTTCAATGCTTTGCAATTGGCAAAAAAATATTCCATTCGCGGGGAAATAACTTCCGAATTTCCTGTTCATAGTGAGGAGGTTACACCTCAATATGAAAAAGTAGAGGGCTGGAATGCCGGTCTTGAAAACGTAAGTAATAAGGAAAGTTTGCCTCAGGAACTCCTGCACTACATCCAGGAAATTGAAGCTTTTGTAGATGTAAATATTAAAATGTTGTCAGTGGGACCGCAAAGAAATCAAATTATTTATTTAGATTAATACTACTTTTGCACAGTTTTTGTTTGCGAAGTTTTAAACAAAAAAAAGAAAACAAATGAAGAAATTTATTACGTTATTATTGGTGTTGTCGGTAGGAGCGGCTTTCGGTCAAGCTCCTGAGCCGGTTTTGAATACTTTCAAAAAGAAGTTCGCGAGAGTAAAAGATGCTAAATGGACCAAAAAGAAGGTTGTCTCGGACTCTATTTCCGAAGTTTATAGCGCATCCTTCACATACCGGGATAAACCTACGACGGTAACGTATTCTCCCAACGGATATTGGATTGAAACATCAACGCAGTTGGAAGAGAAAGATCTTCGTAGCGGGATTACCAAATATATTTATGAAAATCACTATTCGGACGATTTGGATTTGGCGAAGAGAGTTCAGCGTTACGACAAGAATGATTATTTTTACGTAAGGATGAAGCGGATGGAGAAAGGGCAATTTCGTCCATACTTTTTCGAATTGTGGTTTAACCGTAGTGGGAAAATCCAAAAGATTAAACGACCGGAAAGTTTGAAAAGCAAATATCTGCTGACAGAAGAGATTCCGGAGGGTATTGCTAAAAAGTTCTCTACCAAATACCGGAAGCCGGCAGATGCCAAATGGCATGAGAAGGACGGTATGTATGTCTGTGAATTTACCTACCGGACAGTACCTATGACAGCCTACTATTCCAAGGATTCGGCTCAATGGGTAAGAACTGTTGAAGAGCCTGATGTGAAAAAAGGTCGTCTCTATTCACCGGTTAAGAGATTCGTAGAAAAGAAATATCCGAAATATAAAATCGTTTCGTATCAAAAAATTACCGCCGCAGATAAATCGAAGAACGGATATAAGGTCAAAATTAAAGCCAAGAAGAAAAAAGTATCACCGCAAGAAATTGATTTGCAATTTAATAAACAGGGAAAGCCCATAGAACAATAGGGCGCAAAACGATCTCTTTTTCGCGTAGAAATTTCTAAACAAAACAAATCTTATCTATGGAAAAATATGCAGTATCCATGGAGTGGGTAAAGGAATTGGTGCTCACTTATGGTATAAAATTGCTCACGGCAGTCATTGTTCTGATAATTGGATTCAGATTGGTAAAATGGCTTGTAAAATTATCGGAAAAACTTATGGAAAAGAGGGGAGTGGAGCAAACTATCCGCTCATTTCTGTCCTCACTGATTTCCATTGGACTAAAAATATTGGTTATCATTTCGATACTTGCGATAGTGGGTATTGAGACGACCTCTTTTGCCGCCATTCTGGCTGCCGCAGGTTTAGCCGTCGGTATGGCTCTCTCGGGCACTTTGCAAAATTTTGCAGGAGGGGTGATGATTAGTCTTTTCAAGCCTTTCGTCCAGGGCGACCTTATTGAGGCAAAAGGCTTCTTGGGAATCGTCAAAGAGGTACAAATATTCAACACTATCTTGCTTACCTTGGACAACCGCACCATCATTATTCCCAATGCGGAACTTTCTTCCAGCCCGCTTATCAATTATTCCAGAGAATCTCAACGCAGGGTGGATTTAACATTCGGTATCGGATATGATGATGATATTGACCACGCTAAGAAAGTTTTGTGGGATTTAATTCGCAATGACGCACGGGTTTTGAAAGACCCGGCACCTTTCGTTGCCGTGGGAGAATTGGCAGACAGTTCTGTCAATTTTACTGTCAGACTGTGGGTCAATGCCAATGATTATTGGGGAGTATATTTTGATTTTATGGAAAATGTGAAAAAAGCATTCGACCGGGAAAATATCAATATCCCCTATCCACAGACGGATGTTCATTTGTATCAAAAATAATTTAAACATTTTATAATCAGCGTTTTTATTAATTACTAAAAAATTTATGTTATGAGGAAATTTAGCGTATTAATTATGTTAATCGGATTGATTGCGGGTATTAAAGCTCAGGATACCACCTATTGGAAAAGAGGCGGTGACTACGCTTTAAATTTTTCGGATGTCGGATTTAAAAATTGGGCAGCCGGTGGAGATAATGCTCAAAACATCGGAACTTTTATGAACCTTTTTGCATCCTATGCTAAAGGAAAAGTTGCTTGGGACAACAATCTTTCTATGGTCTATGGTTTGACGAATGTTGCCAACAAAGGCTTCCGGAAAAGCGACGATAAGATCGATTTTTCTTCAAAATTCGGCTACAAAGCCAGCAAAAAATTATTTTATGCTGCCTTGATGACTTTCAAATCCCAGTTCACTGCGGGATATGATTACAAGGAAGACGGAACCAAGGAGATGATATCTAATCTTATGGCGCCCGGATATTTCACTTTTGGGATTGGGATAGACTATAAGCCGGTTGACTATCTTTCCATTTATTTCTCTCCCGTAACCAATAAAATGACTTTTGTTAATGTTCCGGATTTACGGGCAAAATACGGATTGGACCCGGACAAATCAATGCGGTATGAATTTGGGGGCTTGGCAAAGATTGTTTTCCGTAAAGATATCGTGAAGAATGTCGGATTGGAATCCAAACTTGAACTGTTCTCCAATTACCTTAAGAATCCGCAAAATATTGATGTCGATTGGCAAAATGCTCTTACCATGAAGGTAAATAAATATCTTTCCGCCAGCCTTTTAACGCATCTTTTATATGATGACGACACCGATATTGATGCAACTAAGGAGGGCAAACAGGTTGGTATTCAGTTTACTAGAACGATTGGTGTAGGTTTCTTGTATAAATTTTAAAAAAAATTAAAAAAAAGTTTTTGTATTAAAAAAAATACTATATTTGCAGTGTTATAGACTATAAAATAGATGTTATGAAAAAGATATATGCTTTGCTGACTGTTTTGATGCTTGCTTTTGTACTTAATACCTCTGTGGTATTGGGAGATGTTCCTCCTCCTCCGGGTGGTAGTGGCGGCTCCGGTCCCGGTGGCAGTGACCTGCCTGTTGGTGCACCTATTGACGGTGGACTTAGCGTTTTGTTGGTGCTGGGTGCTGTTTATGGGAGCAAGAAAATCTTTGGAAGCAAAGATGAGTAGTTTCTAATATTGCTAAACATTATAATAAAAAGCTGTTCAGATTCTGAACAGCTTTTTTTTTATTGTTAGGATTTGCTAACAAAAGTTTGTATTAAATCATATCAAAGCTTCGTAAGGGGAATAATTTTGTATTGACAAACGATAGGCTATCACAGTACATCTGCGATAATTCTTGAGGAAAGTAGGATGAAATATCATTTTTCAATAAAATCAACTGGAGAATGTCCGGACGGACTTTAACGGCTGCCAAGAGTTTGTCTATAATGTCCAATAAATCGTTACGTTCATACTCAAAACAGTCATTGACATAAGTCAACTCCTTTGCTTTCAGAACTTCACAAGCCTTGAATTCGAACATTCTAGCTCAGACTCCGGACTTTATGGACAGACACTACCTATGCTTTGTCAATCCAGGCT
>WFZU01000026.1 GCA_015489405.1 Bacteroidales bacterium | reverse complement strand
ATATATATCTTTGTGCCGCACCTGAAAAGAAAACGATATGAAAAAAAAATCCACATTGGTACTGCTTGCGGTTATTACTATTTTCGTAGCCGCTTCTTGTTACAAAGAAAGATTGCATCTGGACAAGGTCAAAAAAAGTTCGTGGCAAGCGGATTGGGCAATGCCGGTAGCAAGTGCCGAATTGAGCTTGAAGGGAATCCTCGGGGATAGCTCGGGCATCATTCATACCGATGACAACGGTTTCATCTCATTGGTATATGAGAGCAAACACCTGATACACATCGAAGCCAAAGATTATCTTCATCTGGATGACCTCAACAACACTTCTTCTATTGATTTTGACCTGCCTGCAATACCTCCGGGCGTTACGGTTGACCTCCCTCCTGTTACGGTCTTTGTTCCGTTGGAAGTGGATGGAAAACGGATTGACAGCCTGCTGCTGAATCAAGGTAATTTTGAGTTGACACTCAACAGTAATCTCAACAAAGACCAAGCAAGTTTAACGCTCGAAATTCCGTCCTTGCGTAATGCCAACGGCGAAGCGCTCAGTATTCCTTTTGACCTTTCCAACAGTAGCGGGGGAACGATCAGCCTGCATCATACGCAAAACCTTGAAAATTACCGTATTTTGACCGTAGCAAACAACGATCAACGCAACTTGAAACTTATCCTCCACACCAGCATTACCGGAGACAACAACCCGGACAATTCGCCCTATACTTTTGAAATACAGTCTTCATTCCAAAATCTGGACATCCATGCTTTTTACGGTTATTTTGGAAATAAAAACATTGACTTTCAAGACACTATCCCGCTGGGCATTTTCAATTCCGCATATAGTGGATACATCGGTTTCGGTCCCAACAGCGTGCATTTTACGATGGATGCAGACAATTCTTTCGGAATTCCCATTCGCCTTAATATTACGGATAGCAAAGCACACCGTACCATTCCCCCGGTCAATGACGTAAACGTTTATTTTCTCGGAGAGGGAAATCCGCAGACAATTGACATCCTTGCTCCCGGCTATGGAGAAATAGGACAAAACAAACATACCCATATCGAAGCGACCTCCTCCAATATTAATGATGCTATTGGCATTAGCCCACAGCTTATCAGTCTTGGCGTTGAAGGCATACTTAATCCGGAAAACAATCAGGACGATGTTAATTTTATCTTGGATAACAGCACTTTTGATGCCGGATTTAAGGTAGAAATGGATCTTTTCGGCTCTATCAACGGCTTTACACTCGCGGATACCGTCCCCCTTACCAACGGTATTCCGGAGAATCTGGAAAATGTGGAACTCTCTTTCGATATCACCAACGGCTTTCCTTTGGAGGCAAGTCTGGAAATCTCATTTCACGATTCGGTCTATCCTTCATGGCAAACGATACGGAACATCGACGAGCTCTTTGTGAGTGGTGCTCCTGTCAGCGGACCCCCCGACTATCGAGTTACCGGTCCGGCACACAAACTTTCGTTTATCGCTCTTCCCGACTCCCTTACATCCCGTTTTTCCGATTTTGACAAACTGGTCGTTCGTTCGAAAATCTCTACTACCAACAGTGATTTGGTAAAAGTCTATGACGACTACCATATAGCGGTAAAAGTCGGAGCTAAATTTAAAACCAGTATTCAATAACCATAAAAATCCAAACCATGAAAAAGCTCATATTCATTTTTGTTCTCTTATGCCTTGGAACTTATTCATTTGCCCAAATCGGGCGATCCATCTACTTTATGGAACAAATTCCACTATCCAATACGGTCAATCCGGCATATCATCCGGAGCACAAATTTTATGTCAATCTACCGGTGCTTTCAATATACCAGAATGTCGAACTCCCCATTCGTCTCAATGACGTTTTGACACCGGTAGCAGGCGAAGACTCCCTGCAAATTGATTTTGACAAGCTGAAACAAAATCTGGACGAAAAAAATACGCTGGGTTTTAACAATATGATAGAGCTTGTTAAAATGGGCATAAAGGTCGGCAACAGCTATTTGCATTTCGGCATCAATCAACGCATGGATGTAACTACGGATATGGACAAAGATCTCATGCTGCTCTTCTTAGAGGGGAATGCAGGTCCCCACTTGCTTGGCAAAGATATTTCCATCGAAAACAGCGGGTTTAATGCCAACCTCTTCCACGAGGCATATATCGGTTATAACATCAAACTGTTTCATGCCCTGACCCTTGGCTTGCGAGCCAAATATTTACGCGGCATAGGAAATATCTCCACGGAGAAATTCAATGTCCATTTCCGTACCGACGACTCGACTTACAACATACACCTGTCTTCGGATATTGCAATCCGTCAATCCATGGAACCGGATCAACTTACGTCAGGACTTAGCCTTGCTTCCCTGGGAAACAATTCCGGTTATGCTTTTGATTTCGGACTAAACCTTAACTTTTCGAAAAGATTCCGGATGAGCCTTAGTGCCATCGACCTGGGGGGAATCATCTGGGACCATGGCGCCTATATTTCCAAGAGCATCCACCCTAACCAAGAGTTTGTCTATGACGGACTTCATTTTACGGACTCCACCTCTATCCAACCGGATGCCATATTAGACTCCATTAAGGGTAATTTCGCCCTGCGTAAAGAACAAAAGTCCTATGTGTCATATTTAGTCCCAAAACTCTACTTGGGACTTACTTTCGATTTTGCGGACTTTTCCCAAGCCGGCGTACTGCTGCACACGAATATGAATAATTTCGGGGAGGTTGATGTCAAAAACTATTCGCTCACCTTCAATTACAGACACCGTATTTTACGATTCCTGACCTTACAAGCCAATTATTCTATCATCAATCAGTCGTATAATAATATCGGTGCGGGCGCATCCTTAAAATTGGGTCCGGTGATGATTTATGCTTTGACAGACAATGTCATGGGAATCGTCAATCCGGGAGACTACAAAAACTACAATGCCATCGTAGGCATGTCCTTTCTGTTCGGACGGATAAAGAAAGCGGAAGAGCCGGAAGAAGATGAGAATTAGGGATTTTAAAGTTCTCCTCTTTCAATTTTACGTACAATATCCTCGATATCTCTGTCCCTGCCGTAGGGCTCATATTTCATGCGTAAGCTGTATCCGAATATTTTGGCAACGGTCTGCCAAAGAATAGCATTAAAACTACCTCTCAACTCCTTGATAATATCGTAGGAGGTGCTGCCGGTTTCGCGGTCTATCAATTTTATCAGGATAACTCCTTGTTTGAAAGTCAATTTTTTTATATCATCTTGAAACTGATTTTTCAGCGCAATTTCCGCTTTTTTCATCCGTCTCTTTTTCTCTGCCTCCGAACCTGCAGCCAGCACCTCCTTCTCGTATTCTTTCATTTTTGCCGCCGCCAGTTTTGCATAGGGATATACCTTTTTGACATACCTTACCAGGCGGTTGTAACGGCGAATTTTGGCTCTAAACCTGCCGGTAGCCCTACCGGTAACTATCACCTCCGGAAGGTTCATCATATAGGTGGTATCCTGTCCGTCAATTTGCAAAACGGCAAGATGCCAAATATCAACCTTCTCTTGGGCGCTAAGCCCCAGACTGAATAATATTCCGGCTATCATTAGCATTTTTTTCATCACAATCTGTGAATCAATAATTATGCCAGAACCTAACTCTATCGAGTACTCAAATCCGCTACGTTTTTATTCCTTCTTCGCTACATGCAAAATCAATCAGGTCGATCCTTTCCAATGACTGAAAGAAACCCTCGAAACTATAAACGAGCATCCAGCAAACAAACTCTACGAACTATTGCCCGGATACCAAAAATCAAATGAGTAAGGGTGCTCGTGCCCGTAGGGATACTTTGCAAAATCCGGTTTATGTTATGATGAAAATTATAGAAGCGTGTTAGCAAAAAAAAATTAAATTTTATTTGGTTTTATCCACAGTTCTTTGTTGGCATTCGTTTTTTATTTTACAATCGTTACCAGCAAACCGTTAGCAGCATTAAATACAACAAAGTAATTATTATTAACTTCCTTGATTTTAGCATTACCGATAGTTGAAGAGACACTTTTAGGTTTAAAAGTTAATTGGACGGAGTAGTTTTTTACAGTTGCTTTATTTTCTACTCTAATATATAGTTTTGTTTGTTTTTTATTATCTTTTACAAATATTGATACTTGAGCGTTATTTTTATAATAATCCATTATCTTGGGTAAATCGGTTATCCAAACATTTTGACTCTTTACGGTATCAATAATACTTTGCAAAGCTGCAAAAGTTTGTACATTATGGCCAGTCAAGTCAGGGTGTGCCAAAACAAGCATTAAACCTTTATTCGGTTTTACAGCATAATTCCAATAGTCTTGTAAATATTGCCGATAGCGAAGGATATCGTTTTGTAATTGTTGAGGGGTTTTGTAATCATTTGTTTTAAGTTTCCCTATAAAGAAATAATCATCGTGGTATGACGGGGCAATTTCTAAAATAT
>WFZU01000025.1 GCA_015489405.1 Bacteroidales bacterium | reverse complement strand
TCCGGAGTTCCGGGTCTTCTTCTTGTTGTGCTAATTCATTAGCCCAGTATTGTGCTAAAAAGTAGTGGCTTCCCCGGTTGTCCAGTTCTCCGGCTTTGCGGGAAGGCGACTTTTCGTTTTCCAGATATTGACTTACGGCACGGTCTAATGTCCCGGACAATATCCGGGCTTTCTCATTATTGTATTTTCGTGCGAGGTGTTCCAAGGAAACCATGAGTGCCAAAAACTCTCCGAGGGAGTCCCAACGCAAGTGCCCTTCATTTAAAAATTGGGCAACGTGTTTAGGGGCAGAACCACCGGCTCCGGTCTCAAACAGTCCACCGCCGGCAAGCAAGGGGACAATAGAGAGCATTTTGGAGCTGGACCCCAATTCCAATATCGGGAACAAATCCGTCAGGTAGTCCCGCAATACATTTCCTGTTACGGAAATCGTATCCAAGGTGGCACGCGTTCTTTTCAGGGTGTATTTCATGGCTTCGGGTGGACTCATGATTTTGATTTCCAGTCCTTTGGTATCATGATCTTGCAGATATTTTTCAACTTTGGAGATGAGATTCCGGTCATGCGCCCTGTTTTTATCCAACCAAAAGATTGCCGGGGTGTTGCTAAGCCTTGCCCTCTCTACCGCCAATCTGACCCAGTCTTTTACGGGAATATCATTCACGCGGGACATTCGCCATACATCACCGGCTTCCACGGTATTGCTCATTAAGACCTCCCCTTGCGCATTGATTACCTTTACGACTCCGTCGAATGGGATTTCAAATGTCGTAGGGTGTGAACCGTATTCTTCGGCTTTTTGTGCCATCAAACCGACATTGGAGACAGCTCCCATAGTTGCCGGATTGAAAGCTCCATTCACCTTACAATCATTTATAACTTCTTGGTACATCGTAGCGTAAGAGCGGTCCGGAATGACGGCTTTAGTATCTTGGAGTTTGCCTTCGGCATTCCACATCTTGCCTCCATCGCGAATGACTACCGGCATAGAGGCATCAATAATCACTTTGTTGGGAGCGTGCAGGTTCGTGATACCATTGTCGGAATCAACCATTGCCAAGGCAGGTTTCTTTTGATACAAATCCATGATGTCTTGTTCAATCTTTTTCCTGAGCTCTTCCGGCAAAGTCTTGATTTTATTATAGACCTCGCCCAAACCATTGTTCAGGTTCACTCCCAGCTCTTCGAAGACATCAGCATATTTTTCGAAGACTTCTTCGTAAAATACCGCCACGGCGTGTCCGAAAAGGACCGGGTCGGATACTTTCATCATCGTGGCTTTCAGATGTAGTGAAAAAATGACTCCTTGTGCTTTGGCATCCTCGATTTGTTCCTTGTAAAATTTACGCAATGCCTTTTTGCTGATGAAGGTAGCATCCAATATTTCACCATCGGTGGTGGTGAGTCCATCTTTTAAAACAATTCTTTCTCCGTCCAGCTTGTCCAATACGATTTGAAAATCAAAAACATCTCCGGCAATTATGGATTTTTCATTTCCGTAAAAATCATTGCTTTGCATGGAAGCGACGTGTGTCTTGGAATTGGGTTCCCAGGGTTTCATCATTTTATGCGGTTTTTGCATGGCAAAACGTTTTACCGAGGCAGCCGCCCTGCGGTCCGAATTGCCTTGTCTCAATACCGGATTGACCGCACTTCCCAAGACCTTCGCAAAGCGCAGGGCAAGGGCTTTTTCTTCTTCCGTTTGCGGGTCTTCCGGATAATCCGGAATATCATATCCTTTGGATTTCAATTCTTTGATGGCTTCTTTCAATTGAGGGACAGAAGCGCTAATATTCGGAAGTTTGATAATGTTTGCTTCGGGTTTTAAGGTCAACTCTCCCAATTCAGCCAGATAATCCGGTACCTTTTGTTCGTCCGTTAAATGTTCCGGAAAATTGGCTAATATCCTTCCCGCCAGGGAAATATCCTTTGTTTCCAATTCTATGTCCGCAGCTTTGACAAAGGCTTTCATAATGGGTAACAGAGAATAGGTAGCCAGTGCCGGAGCTTCATCAACTTTTGTCCATACAATCGTCGCTTTCTTTTTCATTCTTTTCTTTTACAATTTTATTAACATATAAAACAATATCCCTCTTAACTGTCCGTCTAACTAACAGACGTTTTTTTAGGTCTGCAAATGTACGAAATAAAAAGCAACCGGAGCGGGAATAATAAAATTTATAATTATTCTAATCTATTTTGTAACTTTCCGGTTGTTTCTTCGTCCTAACAAACAAAAAAGAAGAAAAATGAGCACACGAAATTTATATCGAAGTAGAACGAACAGGGTAATTGCCGGGGTCTGTGGAGGCTTGGGGGCACGTATGGGGATGGAACCTTGGATTTTAAGGGTTCTTTTTATTTTGGTTCCTTCCGGACTATTGATTTATATTATCTTTTGGATTGCCCTTCCGGAAATGGATGATTATGAAGTAGAAGATATTTCCGCTTCCGGCGGTATTTCCTTTCAGGGGATGGACGGGAATGTGAAAAATGGATCTTTATGGGGAGGACTTGTCTTAATTGTCATCGGATTTCTTTTTTTGATACACAAATTAATACCTGCGATTGTATTCGGTGATATTTGGCCTGTAATATTAATCGGTGTAGGTGCCATTATGGTATATAACGCATACCGGGATGCCAATGGGGATAATGAGAATTAACAGTATAAACAATCATCATAAAAGATAATATTATGAACAACAACAGAGGTATTTTTTGGGGACTATTCCTTATCGTGATAGGACTCCTTTTCGGTTTGAAGAATTTTGGAATAATTGATTTTCATTGGTCTAATGTCTTCCGCTTGTGGCCCTTCGTACTTATATACTGGGGGGTAACTTTATTGCCGGTAAAACAGCAGGTAAAAATGCTGTTGACTTTCTTAACTATTATCGGTTTTTTTCTGGCATTGATTCTTTTGCCGCCCAAGGATTTATGGAGTCACCGGATTCACTTTAACAAGCATAATGTGGTTATTGATGATGATGACTTCTACGAAGAACAAGACACGATTAATGATGACAATCATTTTCACATAGTTCAGAAAATGGACGATGGGATTAAGCGTGGAGAGATGACTGCTGATTTTGGTGCCGGAGCATTTAAGTTGAAAAATACGAGCTCGCAGCTATTTGTTTTCGATGCCAAGCAGAGGCATGGGAAGTTTATAACGAATACGGAAATCGAAGATAGCACCGCACACGTCCGGATAAAACAAAAAAAAGTCAGTGTCAGCTCTAATGAAGAATTAGATGCTATCGCTAATCTCAGCCTCAATCCCAATGTAGTCTGGGATTTGTCTTTGAATGCCGGGGCGGCGGACCTTGATTTGCATCTCCTGCCGTTTCGTATTGAAAAATTGGATATTGATGCGGGAGCTACGGATATTTTTGTAGAAATAGGCAATAGACAGGATACGGTATCCATTGATTTGGATGCGGGGGTATCTAATATAGAAATTGTTATTCCCCGGGAAATGTCGGGTGAAATTCACACGAGTATGGTACTGGCATCGCGGGATTTTATCGGATTTGATAAATATAAAAAAGGCGTTTACCGCACGCCCGATTTTGATTCCAATCCCAAGAAAGTCTTTATCAATATTGATGCGGCGGCTGCTGCCATTACCGTACGCCGGAAAAAAGGAGACAAGGTATAAAATCCGGTAGCGGGATGTTGATAAAAAGCGTAAATTATTTCTATTTAAAACTTTTTTGCAAGCAATAAATCCTTACCTTTGCACGTCTTATTAAATTGAAAAAAATAATATGTCGCAAGAAGAAAGGAGATTGGAAAATAAAAGCTACGATGCCAGTAATATTCAGGTGTTGGAGGGATTGGAGGCAGTGCGCAAACGCCCTGCCATGTATATCGGAGATGTCGGACAGCGGGGATTGCATCACTTGGTGTATGAGGTCGTTGACAATTCTATCGACGAAGCCTTGGCGGGTTATTGCAGCAATATTGAAGTGCGTATTCACAAAGATAATGCTATCAGTGTCAAAGATGACGGTAGAGGTATTCCCGTCGGCATACATGCCAAAGAGAAACGCTCTGCTCTCGAAGTCGTGATGACTGTCTTGCACGCCGGTGGTAAATTTGAGAAAAGTTCGTATAAAGTTTCCGGTGGTTTGCACGGGGTAGGGGTAAGCTGTGTGAATGCCTTGTCCGTAAATCTCAAAGCCACCGTTTGCCGGGACGGCAAGAAATATGTACAAGAATACTCGCAAGGGAAACCCTTGTATCCGGTCAAGGAAACCGGAACCTCCGATCATACCGGTACCCACATATATTTCAAACCTGACGATACGATTTTCAGTACTACCGAATATCATTTTGATATTTTGGCAAACCGGCTTCGCGAGCTTTCTTTCCTTAACAAAGGTATCCGGTTGACGCTCACGGATGAGCGTGTGCAAGATGAGGACGGCAACGATAAAACAGAAACTTTTTTCTCCGAAAGGGGCTTGGTTGATTTCTTGGATTATCTCGATGCTACACGTGAGAAATTAACTCCCGAACCTATCTATATGGAAGGAAACAAAAATGATATTCCCATCGAAATAGCGATGCAATATAATACTTCGTTTTCCGAAAACCTGCATTCCTACGTAAACAATATCAATACGCATGAGGGCGGAATGCACCTTTCCGGCTTCCGCCGGGGATTGACCCGTACTCTGAAATCTTATGCGGAGAAATCCGGCATGCTTGCCAAATTGAAATTCGATATTAGCGGAGATGATTTCCGTGAGGGCTTGACGGCTATCATTTCCGTGAAAGTGGCAGAGCCCCAGTTTGAAGGACAGACCAAAACAAAGTTGGGAAATTCGGAAGTGATGGGTGCTGTGGATCAGATGATTAGCCAACATCTTCACAATTTTTTGGAAGAAAATCCCAAGGCTGCGAAGACCATTGTTCAGAAGGTCATTCTGGCGGCTACCGCACGGCATGCTGCCCGCAAGGCGCGTGAATTGGTACAACGAAAAAATGTGTTAAGCGGAAGCGGATTGCCGGGAAAACTCTCCGACTGTTCGGAAAAAGACCCTGCTTTGAGTGAAATATTCCTGGTGGAGGGAGATTCTGCCGGCGGTACTGCCAAGCAAGGAAGAGACCGGAAATTTCAAGCTATTTTACCCCTGCGGGGAAAAATCTTGAATGTAGAAAAAGCCATGCCTCATAAAATATTTGAAAATGAGGAGATAAAAAATATGTTTACCGCTCTGGGAATTACCATCGGTACGGAAGAGGACAGCAAGGCATTGAATATTTCCAAACTTCGCTATCATAAGATTATCATCATGACGGATGCCGATGTGGACGGTAGTCATATTGCTACCTTATTGCTGACTTTCTTCTTCAGATATATGCGGGAGTTGATAGAGGAAGGATATATTTATATCGCTACTCCTCCGCTTTATCTTATCAAAAAGGGCAATAAACAGCAATATGCTTGGTCTGAAGAGGAACGGGACCAAATCACCCGGGAGATGGTTGGTAACGGAAGCGAAAAGAGTGTTCATGTTCAACGTTACAAAGGATTGGGTGAAATGAACGCAGAACAACTCTGGGAGACCACCATGAATCCCGACACACGTATCTTGCGGCAGGCAACTATCGAAAATGGTGCCGAGGCAGACCGTGTCTTTTCAATGTTGATGGGGGACGAAGTACCGCCCAGACGTGAATTTATTGAGCAAAATGCCAAATATGCAAATATTGATGCGTAGTTTGAATTTGTCCATAAAGACAACGGTACGGAATGGAATGTTCAAAAAGAAGGAGGGGGTAAAGTGTTTAGAACCAAATAGTTGGCTTTTGTTAATGCGGTGTATTGAGCTTGATGAAATGAAGTCTTGTGTATGAGTGTAGCTGAAGTTTCCGGCGCTGTGAGGGGGCTTCCGGCGGGCACAAGTGCTTGCTATGCTATATTCGTTTGTCCATTCGTTATTTCTTGTCAATTTGTTCGATTATTTCTAATAGTTTTTGTGCATAAGGTATTTCCTTATATTTTATCAAAATGGTTTTTGCTTCCTTTAAATCACTTTTTTGTTTATTAAATAAATCTACACCTATTATAATCATCTTGGCATAATCAATTTCATAGGTTCTAGGATTTTCTTTGGCAAGTTTTCTATAAATCTTCAAGGCTTCTTCGTATTTTTCCAAAGCCTGTGGAAATTCATTTTTATCCGAATGTAAATTAGCCAAATTGTTCAAAGTAGTAGCCACATAAG
>WFZU01000024.1 GCA_015489405.1 Bacteroidales bacterium | reverse complement strand
GTAAAGAGCAATGGGTAAAAATGCGATACTACAGTATGTAGAAGATCAGGTAGAAAGAAAAGAATTTCCGGAGTTTAAAGCCGGGGATACGATTACCGTGAAATATAAGATTAAGGAAGGCGAAAAAGAACGTATTCAAAGTTTTAAAGGCGTTGTTATCCAAAGACGCGGCGACAAAAAAGTGGAAACATTTACCGTTCGTAAAATGTCCGGTAATGTTGGCGTAGAAAGAATTTTTCCTGTTGCCTCTCCTTTCATTGACAGTATTGAGATAAACAAAAGAGGTATTGTCCGCCGGGCAAGAATATTCTATTTGCGTAAACTTACCGGTAAAAAAGCAAGAATCAAAGAACGCAAGAGATAAGGTACTTTTTTCATAATGTTAAAGATGCGGCTTGATGGGTAGTTGAGCCGCATTTTTTTGTATTCAAAAAAAATGTATTTTTGCGCCCGTGGCGAAAAGTACAAAGGTATATTGGAGACAAGCGGAATACTATTTTCTGTGGTCGGGTCTGTTGTTCAGTCTTGTTTTTCACTTATTATGGTGGCATTTCCCGCTGGTGAGAGACGAAGGTGAGTTTGCAGTGATTGCGCGGCAGATACTGGACGGCATCCCGCTTTATCAAGGAGCCTACAATTATAAATTGCCCGGAGTATCCCTTATCCTGGCTTTGAATATGCTTGTTTTCGGGAAATCCGTTTGGACGGTTCGTTTTACGGGAATGCTTATTAACCTTCTGTCTATCTGGATGGTATATAAGTTTTCCAAAAGGTTTCTAAACCGGCGTATCGCATTTTATTCGGCATTTTTTTACAGCCTTCTTTCCAACCATTTCGCCATGGTGGGCTACGCTACGATGTCCGAACAGTTTGTTGCGCTCTTTATCGTCTCGGGCTTGTATTTTCTCCTTTCCAAGGGAAAAAAATTGCATTTATTTATATCGGGGCTGATGTTCGGTTTGGCACTCCTGATGAAGCAATCCATCCTCTTTATGCTTTTGGCACCTTTTGTTTATTTGTCGGTACAAGAGTTCCCAAGGTCTGCTTTGCAGGCAAAAAAGTTCTTGGCAGACAGTTTACGAATTGGCTGTGGGATAACCATTCCCTATTTACTTGTGGTGACAGGGGTATATCTCCAAGGAAGTTTTACGGATTTTTGGAAGTGGACGGTGGTGTTTCCTTCGGAATATTCCGCTATAATACCATTGCGGTATGGATGGATATATTTGAAATCAGCTCTAAAATACATCAGTTATCCTTATCGCGCTCTTTGGTTAGCCGGACTTTTGGGTTTTTTGCTGTTTCTATGGCAGTGGAAATCACTACGGCAGAAATGTATTTTTACAATTTGGGGTCTATTGGCATTTGCCGGTGTTTCCGCCGGTTTCTACTACCGTTTTCATTATTTTTATTTTGTGTTGCCCTTTCCGGCAATAATGGCAGCCTTTTTTCTTCATTTTATGCTGGATAGACCGGCGGCAAGTGAAGGGGGGAAATCTCCGCAAAAGGCAGTGTCGTATCGCAATCTATTAACATTCTTGATACTCATTGGTCTTTTCCTCTATGCCGGGAAATATGAATTTTTGATGCCCTATCGTTTTGACTCCCGTCAAATAGTGCGGAGGGTAGAGGGGCGAAATCCCTATTATGAGATGCCGCTCATCGCTCAGAAGGTCAAACCGCTTTTGAAACCGGAAGATCAAGTACTGGTGTTTGGTTCCGAAGCCGAATTTTATTTCTATGTGCCGCAAAAAAATGCCACCGGCTATCTGTTTACCTATGAAATGGTCAAACCCCATCCCGGGAATCTCGTGATGCAGAAAGAATATATCTCGCAAGCAGAACAGCATAAGCCCAAAATATTTTTGGACGTTGATGTGCGTACTTCCTGGCTGAAATGGGACAAGGTGCCGGATACTATTTTCCGCTGGAAAGAAGTTTTTTTAAAAAATTACCGCCTTGCCGGACTCGTGGAATATGACATGGACACCACGCTTTTTCTGTGGGACGTATCCGGAGATTATCAGCCTGTCAGGGAAAATGTTATCCGTATCTACTCCCGCATAAAACCTTTGCAGGGCAATTGATATACTCTTTTTCGGAAGGAATTTTTCCGGATTTTGTTATAGCAAAAAGCAGGTAATCAAGCGATTACCTGCCATCAATTGAGGATTGAGTGAGGTATATTATTATGTACGAAGCCTATGGTTAATATTCATTATTCGACAAATACTTTCCTTACCGTGCTTGTGTACGGGTCTTTTACTTTTACTAATACGTAGTGCTTTGCTTTTGTATCTATTTTGATGAAAACGTCTGTGGAAGTAGTGGAATTTACTAATCTTCCGAGCATATCATATATTTCCACGCTCATCTTTTCTCCGGCATATTTTTCATCCCGTTTTACAAAAATACTACCTTTCAGTGCATAGATTGCTGTAACATCTGCCTGATTCTCTTCGCCCAATCCGAAGGCATTGTTTACGAAGTGCAGGCGAAAACGGGCAGGATCTTGGTTACTGGTAGCTGCAAATGTGTAGTCCGGATGTTCTTTGAAATTTATGGTATTTGCCGTTTCAAGGTCTTCCAAAAAGATGTCGATATCCTCCATTAATGCAGTTTTGTCAAGTTTCAGGTGCTGTGTTCCCGAAGGTCCGGCATTGAAATGGAGTGAAACAACCCTTTCATTCGCCAAAGGCGGGAGACTTAAAATACTTAAATCCAGATTATTTTCACTAAACCAGACTTGCGGAGCTTCCGCCAAGGAGAACAGTTTCTCAACGTCATAGCCGTCATCATAGTTGTCGGTGGCTTTATCCGAAAAACTAATCCAAACTTCGTCTTTCATATCATTCTTAGTGCAGCTAACAATAGCATACGGATTGTCCGCTTCTACACTGTTTTTGTAGTAATTTACGTGAGAATGAACCCTGGCCGATGAGGGAATGCTAAAATACATATTATTGCTTTTGGCACGGATAAAGAAGGCTTGCCCGCGGGGAATGATGCCGTCGGTCAGACTTCCTTGTGCTTGTGAATTACGATACATATAATTGCTTGTCTGAGGATTCCATACCCATATACTTCCGGATATGTTTGTGGTGTCCCAACCGCTGCTGTCCCAGTCGAGAGCGCTTGGAAATGGATTCCCTAAAAGGTTGAATCCATGTCCCGTTCCCGAATAGGAAAGCTGTGGGGTTGACCATTGCGAATCATCAAGATAGATGCCATCACTGTTCATTGCACCGTGAAAATTGATGGTAGTATCCTTACCGGTTTCTATCCAGGCGGCAAAACCTTTTGCCAGCGGAAGCGGAGTATTTAAATCCGTGATATAGGTCCAGGTGTTAGATGGTTCATTGAATTCCGTTAGCCAGATGTCGGGATTGTGATTAAAAAAGAGCTGTTCTACCTTAGCATTTTTTACCGGTGCCGTTATCAGATGCCATTTCCCTGCCGTAAGAAATTGTTTCATATAAACGGAGTCCCGGACTTTCAAAAAGTTTTCTCCCATAATACTGGCATTCTCGGCTTGCGATTCCAAGGTGAAGTTTTTAGCTAATGAAAGTTTGGTCAGGGTCGGGTAATTTGAAGAGCCCGCTGCAATGCTTACGTCTGTGTTTGACGTAGGGAGCGTATCATTATTCCAGTTAGCGGCATTATACCAATCAGAACTATTCGCTCCCGACCAGGTAGCTGTCTTGGAATTGACATTGACATAAATATCATCAAGGTATATCCCGCCGGAACCGATGGGACTATCGGCGTGAAATCCGAAATAATAAATGCCGGTTGTTGCAGGAGTAACATCCGCTTTGCCAAGGTTAAAACTCCAATCGATAATATCATTATTTGCCCAAATGGAAGTACTGTTCATGGAAGAGGCTTCAGGATAATCACCGTATTTCACTTTCAACGATTCATGTCCGCCAACGCTGCTGTACACAAAAGCAATTTCGTAAGAAACACCTGCCTGCAGAGTAAATCCGGGTGTAAAAAACCAATCATCCGATGATTTATTGGAAGGAGTTCCGATATATACTGTTCCCGAACCCGAATAACCGTAACTAGTTTGAGTTTGCCACTTATTGCCGTCTCTGTTTGCATCTTCTACTTTCATACAGGAAGGCAAGTGTGGTGCGGTTACATTTTCAAAGTCCTCAAAATAGGGTAAACCCGAAGGACTGCAAGGCGTGGAGAAACTCACGGGACCCGCCCAGTCGCTGTGATTTCCGCTGCCGCAGGAAGAACGCACATACCAGTCGTAATCGGTATTGGCTACCAAAGGTGTTATCGTCTTGGGGTTGGAAGTGGTGCCGCTTATGGTTACCCCCGTACCCTGTGTAAATCCTGCATTGCCGTATTCGATATCCCACGCGGTGGCGCTTCCTCTTTCCGTCCATTTCAGTTGGGCGGTGGTGGCGGTTATGTTTTGTGTCCAAAGGGAGTCGGGATAAATTCCCGGACAGCTGTTGTCTTCAATGGTAATATCGTCGATATACCAGCCTTCTCCGTTGCTGCTGCCGCCAGCATGTAACCAAAATCGTACTTTCGTCCGTTCCCCTTTAAAATTGTCTAATGAAAAAGTCTCTTTCTTCCACCAGCTGTTTGTTGCCGGATCTCCGCCCCATTCCGGATAAGAGTTCTCGTCAAACCGCTGATAAGCTCCGTAGTTGTTTGCATCGCCTTCGTAAGCACCGGTTGGAAGCGTTTGCCAGGTACTGCCGTTATCGGTGGAAATCTGTACTTTACAAAAATCATTGTTAGCTTGGACTTTGGCAATATGCCAGAAGCTAAGAAACGGATGTGAGGTTTGCGACAAATCAACATAAGAGTTCATCACAAGGTAACTATTATTAAAGTAGTATAGAGCAGAATAAAGGGCACTTTTTGCTCCTCCGTGTTTCAGGGAGGTGTTTAACGCAAAATTATACGAATTTCCTGCATCATTGACGAATTTTACAAAACCACCTTCAAAGTCTTCCGTTACCGGCAGGGAATAGGGGGATGTGGTAGTGCTAAAATGAATGGGACCCGTCCAGAGGCTGGAACTTGTTCCCGAGCAGTTTTTCTTTACGTACCAGTCGTAAGAGGTGTTTGGAGAGAGACCGGTAATGGTGTAGGCAGTATCGGAAATATTGGAGATCGTTGTGCCGTTTCCCTGTATAAATCCCGCTGTACCGTATTCAATAGTATAGGTAGGAGAATAGAGTTGTGCTATCCACGATACCCGTGCCGAATCGCCCCAGGCAGTTGTTTGCGGGCCCAGCGGCGGAGCACAACTTACGGTGGATTCTTTAATGGTAACATCATCAATATTAAGCCCCTGACTTCCGTTATTCTGAATTACCTCAAAGGCGACCCACGAGTCGGAAGTATTGTTGGGAAGCACTATGGTGTCGTGCACCCAGCTGTTGGTTGTGTGCTCGTAGGTTTTGAGGACCGTCCAGACACCTGTCGCTGCAGATTTATAGAGCACATTAAATTTATAATAACCATAGCTTGTACCATACCAGAAATCCATCTGGGGGGTGGTCAGGCTGCTTAAATCCAAGGGAGGCAGGATGAGTCTGGTTTGAGCACCATCTTTCAGGAAATATGCATTGTATGAGCCGGAATGGGCTGATGAAATATACCAACCGTCTCCATTTTGAAATTTCCAGTCTTCGTTGTAAACGTTCACATATTCCTGCGACCAGCAACCGGGCATATTTCCTCCGTTTTCAAAGTCTTCCGTCCAAGGGAAAGAGGAAATCGTGCATAGTGAGTCTATCGTTATATAACCGGTACGTGTTAAGGTATCTGTGGCAGATCCTTTTCCCACAATAAGTTTAACGGTATAGGTGCCGGGATTGCTAAACTGAACCCACGGGTCCTTTGAAGTTGACGAAGTAGAGCCTGCATAGGTAACGGTATTGGGACTAAACGACCACTTCCAGGTGGTAGGGCTGCCATAGCTGTTATCGTAAAATTTTACCAGTTCGCCTACGCCCGCAGTGGTAGTATTAACCACAAAATCAGCGGTTAAAGAAAAAGGTCCGAATTTAAATTTGGCAATCTTTGTTTTAGGTAAGACTCCTGCATATTGGTTGGTGTACCAAAACATTGTATCGTTAGAGGGGTCGATGGAAATGTTGGAATAATCGCCCCAACGGCTTTCGGGTGTCTGAAGATGCGAACCATTGTAAATAACTTCTTCGGGAATATCCAAAGTCCCGTTTGCTGCTGCATAAGCCGCAGGGCTTTGGGCGGCATATCTTATTCCGGGATAGGTTGAAGAACCCGTTACCGAATATCCCATGGCAATCCTGTGGTTGGAGTTCATGGTAATACTACCCACCCAGCGGCTGTCGTTGTCGGGCGAATAGGTGCCCTGTTGGCGTATTTCCCATTCTCCTTCGGTTTTGCGCAGTTCGTACCAACGCATTCCGGCATTTAAACCTGAGCTGCCCTCAACGGCATGACAACAAACCAACTCCTGGTGGTTGGTAAAATTCCTGTAAACCGGCTTGTTCATAATATAACCTCCCAGTCCATCCAGGGAATAGCCACCGGGTTGTGTCGGGTCGGGGGCAGGGGTAAATGACGCCACATCTATAGCCTGTACTCTTTGAAAAGTAGAATTGGCGGTATTATTCCAGTCCACATCCATTTCATAAATCCACAACTGGTCTTTGACAGTGTTCCATTGCGCATCATTAATGGCGACAAAGAGTCCGGGGCTGTTAGCCGGAGCAAAGGCTCCTTCGTTATCAACCGGTGCAGCAATAGTATAGTTGGTATTGGGTCTGTCGGGATTGATAAATCCGACCATCTTTGCCGGTTGTCCCAAAAGCATTTTTTCCCGTTGCATGGCAAAAACATCTTCTTGGTCTTCCGTGTTGTTTCCCAGTTTGTCGATGCCCACATAATAGGCATCGCGCCAAATGCCGTATTTGGGATAATCGGGCCAGTCGTCCACATCAAAGGAATAGGAATACCAGGCGCCCAACGGATTTGCCGTTTGCGATACGGCAAACATCAGATAGTCGTTATCACCGCTTTTTGACATTTCGGTTATCAGCCAGCGTCCGGCTTGATCGTCGTAAAGTACTATGGGATCACCATCGTTGTAAGTTCCTCCGGGCAGTCCGGTAAACAGACTGTTCAGAGCGATAGGTCCTGCTTTGAGTGTGCCCGATTTGTCGTAAACGGAAAAGGTTGCATTAACGGCTTGTACGTAATAATCTGCATTAACCGAACCGTTGGCATCGCTTGGGAAACCTGCACTTTGTGCTCCTTCAAAAGTCAGTAGGGGGGCGTTTGCCCCTTTGTTCCCTTGGGGCATAAAATCTTGGATTACCGGATCGTCGTCGTGCCGGTACTTGATTTTCTTACGCTTTTCTCTTCGTTCTTCTGCTTGTTTTAGTTTGCGGTCTTCTACCATTTGTTGCCACTCTTCGGGAGTAACCGGCTTCATGTCCGAAACCTTGATGGTCTTTTTGACTTGTGATTGAATAACCATACTCGGGCTTGCTTGCTTGCTTTTCTGAGCCTGTACTGCAAGTGTAATGCCTGCAATAATGAGGAATAAAATTATTTTTTTCATATCTGTAATTTTTTTTTTAGGGTTTGTATTCCATATTATAGTTCAAAATATCCACCTGTTATTTCGTTTGATTTTCATTCATGAATCTTTCGATGGCTTCAAGCCTTCTGAGTAGCATCTTGTACTGACTGTCTTTGTTTTCGATTTCTTTTAATAAGCGTTGAATTGTTTTGTCTTGATTTTCAATAGTTTCCTCCATTTGTTTATCTCTTTCACTTAATTCTTGCACAGCTTTTACCAAGGGAACGACAAACTCTGCATAGCGCAATCCGTAATGGTCGTTTTCGTTTTGCGGTTTGACGATAGCCGAAAAATCATAACCTACGGATTGAGCTGCTTTTTCCACTTCCTGTGCCAAAAAGCCCGATTGTACGATACGTTCTTTGTTCTCGGCAGACTGAATGGAAAAGCGGTCCGCTTTGGAAACAGAATCGGGAATATGAAGAAAACGGTTTAATTTCTCTACATCCAGATGGTAGGTTACCGGATTGAGTTTTAGGATAAAATCGAGTCCGGGGACATTTTCTTTTACCTCTTTTTTGAAGCGTGCATCGCTCAAATTGGTCCAGTTGGCATAGCCGCCTATATCGGTAATACTTGAATTTCCGATACGTACCTGATTGTCAGCGCTTATGGTGGCTTGGTGTCCGATACCTGTAGAGTTAGAATAATTCCAAACAGAATACGCCTGATATCCAATAGCTGTATTATAATTGCCGTTATTGCTATCCAACGCCTCAACTCCAACAGCTGTATTGTATTTCCCGGTAGTAAGAGCATTCAAAGAATGAAAGCCCACTGCAACATTTTCTCTTCCATTTTTACAACTATTTAAAGTATAATATCCCAGGGCTGTATTATGATAGCCGGTGGTGTCGTCTTGCAAGGCACTCTCACCTACCGCAACATTATATTTCCCCTTAGTATTATACTGCATTGCATTATTTCCAATGGCTAAATTGTCTGTACCTTCCGTATTACTGAACAAGGCATTCGTCCCTATTGCTATATTTTCATCCCCACCACCGTAAAGTGCGTAAGTCCCTATTGCTATATTTTGTGTATTTCCGGTACCCTTATAAAGAGCTTGGTGCCCAATCGCAACATTAAAGTATCCATTGACATTTGAGAAAAGTGCAGAATTCCCTATAGCCACATTGCGATCACCGCTTGTATTTGCAGCTAAAGCATTCGTCCCGATAGCCGTATTGTAAATTCCCGTTGTATTCTTTTTTAATGCCTGATAACCAACGGCAACAACACTGTCGGCATGGTTCTTTGTCAGCGCTTTATATCCTATGGCAACATTGGCATTTGCCGTGTCGCTCAGCGACAAGGCAAAGTTGCCGATGGCAACATTGTTATCTCCGGTTGTATTTGTAAAAAGAGCGGAAATTCCGGTGGCTACATTGTTTGTTCCTGTTGTATTTCCCTCCAATGAATAGTTTCCGTTTGCCACGTTATTTGTACCGGTGGTATTTGAGAGGAGGGTATATTTACCGATGGCAATGTTGTCATCTCCGGTTTCATTGTAATATAAAGTTTGGTAGCCTATGGCGGTATTGTTTTTTCCCTTGGTATTTCTTGTCAGTGCTTCCGTACCTATGGCGGTATTATAATGTCCCTCATCCGTACTGCTGTTTGCACCGGTGCCGTTGTTGTACAAGGCTTTGTATCCTACGGCAACCAAGTCAGGGATGGAATCGTTTTTAAATAAAGCTTGATCGCCGATGGCGGTGTTATAATCTCCGGTACTATTATAATAGAGAGCTGAATCACCGATAGCCGTATTTCCGGTTCCTGTAACGTTGTAGGCGAGACTTAATGTACCGTTTGCCGTATTACCATAGCCGCTCGTGTTAAAATATAATGACAAATATCCGTTGGCGACATTAGAACTACCGGTTGTGTTGTTGTATAATGAATTGCAGCCGGTAGCGCTATTATAGTTTCCGGTAAGATTGGAATATATGGCACCCATTCCGTTAGCCGTATTAGAATTTCCGGTAGTATTGCTGTACAAGCTATTCTTTCCGGTTGCAGTATTGGAATATCCGGTTTTGTTTTTGTACAGAGACAAGCTTCCGGTGGCGGTATTGGAATATCCTGTCGTATTAGTAAATAATGATTTTGTTCCTAAAGCCGTATTGCCATACAAACCTATCGAATTTGTTCCTTGATTAAAAAGTGCACTGTCGCCGACAGCCACAAGATGACTCCCTTCTACATTGTTGTACAGAGCTGCAGTACCTATGGCTGTATTTGCATCACCCGTTTGATTATTGAGCGAAGTAAGATAACCCAAAGCCACGTTGCCATTTCCTGTTTTATTATTTTGCGAAGCTGAACTCCCAAGGGCGGTATTTTTATTGCCATGGGTGTTTTGATCAAGCACGGAAAATCCAATCGCCGTATTATCACTCCCATCATCGTTGAACCAAAGCGATTTGTGACCTAAAGCAACATTATATTCTCCTGTAGTAACGTAGGCCAGAGCAGAATAACCAACTCCTGTGTTTTTGTTGTCAGAACCGTCGTCCGATTGTCCGGAGATATAACCGAGGTAAACACTCCCGCCGGTTACAATGCCGTCGGAAAGATTGTTTATTGAATAGACTTCCTCACCAATCAATCTCCAACTGCTACCGTTATAGTAATAAAAACCGTGAGGATAGTCGGTTTGATAGATCAATAACCCGTCTGCCGGATTGCTTATTGCATCCCGTTGGGATTCTGTCATCCGCGGAATTAAAATCCCCTTGCTCGTGCTTTTAACATCCAGCATAGCACTGGAGTTAGGCATACTGCCATCGGTGTTTATCGCTACTTGTGAAAACAGGTTTGTCAAACTAATGACAAAGGTCAATAACAAAATTAATTTTTTCATATTTGTCGTTTTTTTGGGCAAAAGTATTAGCTATGTCTGTTTTTGATATGTTCATTTCTGCCGTAAAGATGTCCGTTCCGGTCATTCGCAAGAAATTGTGAATAAAATAACGGGTATTTGTTTTTTGTGTACTTTTGCAGTAAATGATATTTATGGTTAAAAATTTTTATTATATACTGTTTCTTTTACTATTTTTCATTCAAGAAAGCACTGCTCAAAAACAGCACGAAAATCTATCTTTGGAAATCGGGGAATTGATTGACAAAGCCACAAAGCAAAACAGATTAAGCGATGCCATTAAATTCGTTGATCAGGCAATCCGTTTATCCCGGCAATCGAATAAGGACTCGGTAATAATAGCAACGTATTACAAAAAGCCTTTATTGGCAGCCATTCTTGGCGATTTTGACAAATCATTACAATATTTGCATGAATTTGATTCGGTTCTACTCAAACATTACCATCCATATTATGATTTTAGACGCTATACTTTGTATGCTTATGATTATTCGATGAAAAATAATTATGATATAGGATTGAAATACAATTTAAAAAGCATTGAAATAGCCAAAAAAAACCAAGATGAAGCACAATTGGCAGATGCATATAATAATATAGGTAAAGAATATATGAATTTGGGAGATAAAGAAAATTCGTATAAATACTTAAAACTGGCTGATTCTATTTACATGAAAATCAACGGTCGGGGAACCTATATTTTGTATAATAATTTGTCCCAGGTTGCTCATAATTATGAAGAAGCAAAGGTTTATTCACAAAAAGCTTATCAATTGTTGGATACCACCGACCTGAAGGATTTGGCATTGTTTTATATAATCCGTGCCGATGCATTTCAAACACAAGAGCATTATAAAGAGAGTCTGATCGCGGGACGTAAAGCTTATGATTTAGCTCATAAAATTGATAACCGGATGGTTCAAAATACGGCCATGGTATATATGGGTAAAAACTATTATTATCTCAACGATTTGGATTCGGCGCTTATATATCTGGAAAAAGGGCTACAATATAACAAAGAAATGTTGTCCAATAAAATGGAGACTGCCCGGATGTTATCGAAAGTGTACGAAAAGAAAGGGGATTATAAAAAAGCTTTTCAATATCATAAAACTTATGTACAATATTATGACTCAATTGAATATAATGAGGCTAAGACAAAATATGCAGAATTTAATATAAAATATGAAACTGCCCGGAAAGACCGGGAAATAGCCCTGCAAAAATTGGAGTTGGCTCAGAAAAAGAAAGCCCGTGACCGTATTCTATTCGGCAGTTTGCTTATCCTGTTGTTGTTGACCGGTTTTTTTCAATGGTATACCGGAAAGCAGCGTAAAAAGAAACAAATCGCCGAAGAAAAACTGAACAAAGAAAAAGAAATGAACCGGATGCGTAAACGCTTTATTGAGAATATTGCGCACGAAATACGTACGCCATTGAGTCTTATCAATGGGCATATCTCCATGGCACTGGAAAATATTCACCAACCCGCCATACAGAAAAAGCATCTTTCGCAAGCCCTTTCCGCCAGCGAGAACGCTTTGTTTGATGCACAAGAAATCTTGGCTCTTCTCAAGTCTGAATACGAAAAACAAGCGCCCCAAAAAGAAGATATATTTGTCGAAGACTTTTGCCGGAGAATATTTTATTCTTTCCAGTCCCTGGCACAATTAAAGGGAATCGAATTAATATACCGTTCTCATATTGACAAGGGTGTTTTTATTTGTTCCGACCGTCAGCGAATAGAAAAAATTATCAATAATTTCATCTCCAATGCAATAAAATTTTCGCCCTCGGGCAAACAAATTATTTTTGAAGTAATCGCAGAAGAGGATAACATCATTGTGAAAGTAACAGATTCCGGTCCCGGAATACCCCCCGGAGAACAAAGCAAAATTTTTGACCGTTTTTACCAATTGAAGAACACTTCCAATGCCGGAGGAATGGGAATCGGGCTTTCTATTGCCAAAGAATTAGCCGACTCCCTGGGTGCCAAGTTAATCGTGGAAAGCCTGCCCGGCAAGCAAACGACTTTTGCTTTGGTATTGCCCGCCGTATTACTACGGAAAACGAAAAGGGAAGAAGCGGAACAAGAGGAGGTAAGTATTCCCGCAAAGCCGGAAATCAATATCAATCCGGACGATAAACCGCGAATATTAATCGTGGAAGACAATCCGGAGATGAACGCTTTCTTGAAATCAATACTTTCGCCTTTCTATGACTGTGATATGGCTTTTGACGGGATAGAAGCACTTCAAAAGGTGCAGAAAAACGACTATGCTATCGTGCTCTCGGATGTGATGATGCCGCGCCTCAACGGCTATGAATTGAAAATGAAAATGAATCGTCTGGAGAGAACAAAAAATATACCTTTTGTTTTTCTTACCGCCAAGGCGGAATTGCCCGATCGTATCCGCGGATTTCAGATGGGCGTAGATGACTATATTACCAAGCCTTTTGCCAAAGAAGAACTCTTGACCCGCATCGAACGATTGATTGTAAACAGAAAGGTGAGAGAACAGTGGTATAGAGAGAAGGGTGAACCGCAAAAGGAAAACGCTACGGGCGGAGAGCAATTATTGGTTAAAGCAAAGACGATTATCCGGAAAAATCTTGAAAATGAGAATTTTCGCGTGGCAGACCTTGCCGGCGAATTGGCGTATAGTGTCCGGCAATTGAACCGTATAATGAAGCAAATGAGTGGCTTGACACCGCTGCAATTTATTCTAGAAATGCGGTTGCAGAAAGCTTATTATTTGCTTTCCGCGAAGCAGTATGCAACTTTAGCGGAGGTCCGGCACAAAGTAGGGATGCCCGGAGCTACCCACTTTAATAAAAAGTTTAAAGAACGTTTCGGAATATCGCCTGCGCGGTTGATGAAGAACGGAGCAGAGGCTTAAAAAGACTTTCGCCCTGAAAAAAATAACACACGGGATTTGCCGGAAAACACAAAACGCTCCTGCGATGGGAGCGTTTTGTCAAATGTTATCAACTTCTTACAATCATTTTATGAAATCGTTTTTGCCTTTTTTCAGACGTTTTAACACGCCTTTTTCATTGGAAAGAAAATAGGCAGCCGGATTTTGAGAGGAATGGAGCACATAATTTACGCTATCCTTTGGAAATACTTCCACTTGCACCGGAGTGAAACCGTCGCCCGAAAATTGAAACCGGTAAAGCGCTTTCCCCGCAGGGGTAAAATGCTCCGCAAATTTCCGCTCTTTCAGCCTCGAAAGCATCGATAAATAGCGGTTCACTTTCTTAATGTCTGCCGTGTCTTTATGGTTTATCATCCATACGGCAGAATCGGTCTTGGAAAGGACGAAACTGCTGTCGGCGGGATAGTCGAAAGTCAGACTTTGAATCTTGTCTTTGCCGAGGCGCACCAGTGTCTGGTCGCGAAAAGCATTGAAATCCCGCTTGAAGGACATCGGCAGGAAGCCATTTACGATAAACGATTCGTCTCCTTCGGACAGACGTACATAGGTCAATCCGCTGATTCCGTTTCGCCGTCCGTACATTCCGCCGGCAGACGGATTTTGCTTGTAGGAGAATTTACCGAGGTAAAAATCTTTTAACAATTTCCCTCCGTCGCCGTAGACTTGTACTTCGGTAGCCAGCGAATCGGTCAATTGGAAGTCTTTCCACTTGGCGGCATCGGTAGCGGCAATGCTTTGGATATCCATCTCCGCCATTACCCGCAGAAGACTTTTTATTGCATCCCGGTCTGCAGCCGCTTTTTGTTCGCCTTGGCTGACCTCCCATTGCCCGTTGGACAGTGCCAGTTTTACGGGGGACTTCCACTTGGGCTGTTTGATGGTGATGGCTTTTATTTTTGCCGTGTCGATAGACAGTGCGTTCATATCAAAATTGCTGTCCGGCGTGGTATTGACCACAAATTTCAGCAGGAGATAGACTCCCAAGAGCACTATCAATATTATCAAATATGTCCGGTTGTTGTTCTTTTTAGCCATAATTTTCCTCCATTCTTTTGATTCGTATTCTTTTGTTTCTTTGCATCCTGAACAGTCCGTAAATCACGATTAACAAAATCGGAAGCAGGAAATTCAAATATTTCAAGAGCAGTTTTGTACTATCTTCGAGTTCATCGATAGGACGGTTGGTAACTCCCTTGGTACGGAGACTTATCAATCCGGTATCGTCGGAGAGCCAGTCGATACTATTGACCAACAGACTTACGTTATCCGCTTGCACCTGGCGGCGGCCGTCTTTTGCGCCGAGGGCGAAATCCCCGTTGCCGATAACGACCATTTTGGCAATGGAGTCGCCGGCAATTTTACCTTTCAACGCAGCAGCCAAAACGAGGTTCTTTTGGTTAAAGTCTGCTTTTGTCCAGCGTTTTTCGACATTAAACATAAACGGAGCCTTTTGAACCGCAGACCTCTCCGAAGAAAAAGCCAAGGGCGTGAATTGCACCGCACTGTCTCCGGTGTAGCGTATGGGGCTCACGAAAGGCATAATGACTCCTTCCAAGCCTTTGACTACCGGATGGTCGGCAAATTTGGAGACAATCGGCAGGAATGGAAATTGCACTTGCGTAACATAGCGGAAAACACCTTGCTGTTGTTGCACGGAGATGCTTCCGCATTTGGCATCTGCCACCAAGGAGGGGTCTATCACAATGCCTTTTTGTGCGAGCCATTTCTCTACCATTGTGTTTTGAGGGCTGGCGTAAAAAGTTTTGAAATCCCCTTTTACGCGGTTTATGGCAACCAGTATATTGCCGCCTCTTGCTACGAAACGATCTAATGCATTCAGTTCGCCTTGAGTCAGGGTGTCGGTCGGACGGATGAGAGCCAAGGTCTTTATGTTGGCGGGAATTTTTGTGGAGTCGGTAAGTTGGAGGGGCTGTACACGATACAGGACCTCCAATTCCGCTTTGGCTTGGCTCATCTCTTCCGGAGTGGCTTCTCCCTGACCTTGAATCAGTCCGATTAGCGGTTTATTGACGACCGAGAGTTTTTTGATTGCCGAAGAAAGGGCATATTCCAGCGGGGCGCCGGGCTGCATAAAGGGGATAACCTCTTTGCGGTCTCCCATTTTCAATACGGCACCGAGATAGGCTTTTTGTTGTTTTACCTGATCTTTTTCACGAACGTTGATAAGCACCGGTCTTACCCCGTCTTGCATGGCTTCTTTTTCGATTTTCTCGTCCTCGTTGGGATTCACAATCTCATACATCAGTTTTCCGTGTGAGCGGGCTGCATATTCGATGAGCATATCCTTAAAATCACGCCTTACACTTGCCACATTGGGAGGCAAATCTTGTGAAAAATAGGCTTTGATAGTTACCGGTTCTTGCAGATTGTGCAACAAATCTTTGGTTGCTTTGCTCAAGGTGTATTGATGTCCTTCGGTAAAATCAAAGCGGGCGAAAAAATCTCCGGACAACAAGTTTATCACGATGATGATGCCCAAGACCAATCCAATACTGATAAAATATTTCTTACTATTCATTTTGTCTCTTTTTTATTAGTTCAAATTCCTTTTTGCCAACGAAATGACCGAAAGATACAGTCCGGTAAACATAATGGACAGGAAGTAGATAACGTCCTTGGTATCCAATACGCCGCGTGAAATACTCTCGAAGTGAACGGACAAGTCCAGATAATTGAATAAGCCTCCGAGCCAACCCGTGGACGCACTTGCCAATACCCCGAAAATCACGTGAAAGAAAAGTCCGATAAACAGGGCAAATAAGAAAGCGACAATCTGATTTTGGCTGATGCTACTGGTGAAAATACCGATGCCGATATAGGCGGCACTCATTAACAACAGCCCTGCATATCCGAGAAATACTGCACCGCCGTCCAAATTTCCGATATTTGCGAGTGTAATCACATACGGAAATGTTAGCGCCAGCGCAATAACAATAATCAAGAAGTTAGCCAGGAACTTGCCCCATATCAATTGCCAATCGGAAATAGGCTTGGTGAGCAAGAGTTCGATAGCTCCCGAGCGTTTTTCTTCGGACAGTGAGCGCATCGTCAATGCGGGGATAAAGAAAAACAAGGTCCAGTAGGCGATGCCGAAAAATGTGCGAAGGCTTGCTTGCCCCAGAAAAAAGATGTCCGAGCCGTAAAGCCAGGTAAAGAAGCCGCTAAACCCCAAAAACAGGATAATCATCACGTAGGCAATCAAGGAGTCAAAATAGCCACGCAGTTCTTTTTTTGTCAAAATCCAAATCGTTCTCATGGTCTCTTAATTTATGGTTAATTGTCTGAAAATATCTTCGAGTTTTTGCTCGTTAGGTGTCATTTCGGTTAAAACCCATCCACGTTCGACACAGAGCTTAAAGATGTCGCGTTTGGACGACCTTTGAGCTTTGCTTTTCACTTCGAAGCGGTTGTTTTGCCGGTTGGCAAAATCCACGAGAGCTACACTATCCAAACCTTGGAGGGCGGTAAAAATCTCATTGGCATCCCCATCTTCGATACGCACCAGAAGCGTTTCGGTCTCTCCCGCTTGGCTGCGGAGATTTTCCGCCGTGCCGTTGGCAACAATCTTCCCCTTGTTGATAATCAAAATCCGGTCGGCGATAGCTTCTACCTCGGGCAATATATGGGTGCTCAATATTACGGTTTTTTCTTTCCCCAGTTCGCGTATCAATTTACGTATCTCTACGATTTGATTGGGGTCAAGTCCGGTCGTGGGCTCGTCCAATATCAGTATTTCCGGGTCGTGGATAAGGGCTTGCGCCAAGCCTACACGCTGTTTGTAGCCTTTGGAGAGTTCTCCGATTTTTTTGTGTTTTTCATCGTTTAGCCCGACCTTGCGGATAATATCCTTGATGCGTTCCGGAATCTCCTGCGAAGGAATGTGTTGAAGTTCAGCCACAAATTCGAGATAATCAATAATAGGCATATCTTCGTACAGTGGATTGTTTTCCGGAAGGTATCCGATATGCCTTTTCAATTCTTCCGCTTCCTCTACCATTGGCTTGTCGCCGATGAATACTTCTCCCCGGGTCGGAGCTATGAAGTTAGTGAGGATCTTCATCGTCGTAGTCTTCCCCGCTCCGTTGGGACCGAGAAAGCCGACAATTTCACCGGTTTTTACTTCGAAACTGACATCATCGACTGCCGCCTGTATGCCATATTTCTTTGTCAAATTATTTACTTTAATATTCATAGGTATATGTTTTTGTTATAGATAAAAATCGTTCTATCCCTTCCGGAAAGGAAGAATGTGAGGAGGGCGTTGTACAAAACATTCTGCTTGTTATGTCTTTGAATAATACCGGAGCTGTTCCGCCCGGAATTCTGTTCACGGGAAGTATGTATCCGTTACCGTTAGAAAATAAATTCATCGTTACAAATCTCATTTTCCGGCTGCAAAATTATAGGATACGAAAATATTTTGTCAAGGACTTAACAAATTTTAACCCGACTCCGGGCGGAATTTTAATATTAATTAACAGTCTGCTACGGGCTACACGGTACCGGTATAAAAGTTTTTTGTAATCTTTCTTCGATTAATGCTTACCTTTGCTGTGTAATACTTTAAGGTGTGTGGCTCGTGGGTGTTTGGCGATTGCCGGAGCAGTTGTCTGTTGCCGGAAACCCGGTTCTCTTTATCGATTTTTGTGAAGATTGGCGACTAAAAAATCCGTCTTGATTTTTTTCTTGGAGATATCCGGAAAATTTCTATATTTGCCCCATGAAAATAGCGGGTCATTGAGATGCTTCTTCTTTTTTGATTTGAGAATGTATCTGCCTGCTCGAAATGCAGATGTCTAATAAAAACTATATAACGATGAAAAAAAACGGATTTCTTTTACTATTTTTGACGATTATCTTCTCTGTTTCCGCACAAATGATTATTCCGCAAGGTTCTACGTGGAAATATTTGGACGATGGAAGCAACCAGGGTACGGCTTGGAGAACTCCTTCTTTTGATGACAGTGCTTGGGCGAGTGGTAATGCCCAGCTGGGATATGGAGACGGCGACGAGACTACCGTTATTTCGTACGGTCCGTCTGCTAATAATAAATATATTTGTTATTATTTCAGGAAAACATTTACCGTTGCAGACCCGAATGCCAATACAGGGCTCAAACTTTCATTGCTTCGTGATGACGGAGCTGTGGTTTATATCAACGGGACGGAGGTTGTCCGTTCCAATATGCCTTCCGGTGTCATCACTTACTTGACCCATGCTTCATCTACCGTTGCCGGTTCGGCAGAGGATGAGTTTAATGAGTTCAGTATTTCGTCTTCCGTCCTGAATCAAGGGGACAATGTGATTGCGGTGGAGGTACACCAACGGAGTGGAACAAGTTCGGACGTAAGCTTCGATATGAAATTGGAGTTTGCCGGTATGGACTACTACAAAAAGTTGCCCTACGTTATCTATCCGGGACAAAATGATAGAATGATGATTTTATGGCAGTTGAACACCACCGAAACTTGCACGCTCAAATACGGGACGGATACGAATTATACGGGAGGAACCATAACATCCACGGAATTTAATATCTATCATCAACATAAAGTGCTTTTGACCGGTCTGGAACCGGACCAAAAGTACTACTATCAAGTGAGTGTGAATAATGCTGCTATTGAAGAAGGCAGTTTCAATACCGCCCCTCCCATAGATGAGACGAGTGTAACTTTCTTCGCTTACGGGGACACACGAACCTATATTAACAAACACAATCAAGTCGCCGACCGGATTATGCAAGACATTGAACAACATAATTTGAAGCAGACGTTCGTAATAAATTCGGGGGATTTGGTTTCAAACGGTGATTCCGAAAGCTCTTGGCAGTCCGAATTCTTTAACCCTCAATATACCCATATTACAGATATGTTGGCGAATCTGCCGTATGTTACCGCTTTGGGAAATCATGAAGGACAAGGGCTGTTATTTGAAAAATATTTCCCCTATCCGATATTTCAAAACGACCGTTATTATTACTCATTCAATTATGGTCCGGTACACGTAACCGTTATCGACAGTGAGACTTCATTTTCCCCGGGAAGCACGCAGTACAACTGGCTTGTAAACGACCTTTCATTGACGAACAAACCTTGGAAGATAGCCGTATTTCACCGCCCGGGCTGGTCTGCCGGCGGAGGACATTCCAATTCTTCGGCTGTTCAGACCTATTTGCAACCGCTGTTTGAAGAGTATGGGGTGAGTTTTGTTATCAACGGACACAATCATTATTATTCCCGGGCGACGGTCAATGGTGTTCAACATATTACGACCGGCGGCGGTGGAGCCCCTTTGTATTATCCGGAGAGCAACTATCCCTATATTGTTAAGGTTAGCCGGTCATACCATTATTGCAAAATAGAAATCAATGACAATATTTTACACTTTTCGGCGATTAAAAGCAACGGGAGTGTCATTGAAGAATTTGATACGGAAATAACACCTTCCGCTATCTCAAAAGCCAATACCTCGATGATTGATATGCATCCGAATCCGGCCAATTCATTTGTCGTAGTGGAAGGCGAAGGAATACGTCAAATAGAAATAATGGACCTCCGGGGTATGATTATTCGCCGTATTCCCGTGTCCGGAGAGAGTTCCGTTAACGTAGATATGTCTGATCTGGAGAAAGGGATATATCTTATTTCCGTAAAAACGGAGGTGGAGACTGTTGTTAAAAAGATTTTTGTGGAATAAATTATGCAACGGAAGATATTGTAAAATCAGAAAACCAAGCTAGGTTGACACGATTGCAAACCATTCCCGGTTTGGGAAGAAAGCCGGCGATTATGTTCCCGGTGGCGACGAATTATTTCAGAAACTTTGAAACAGCATCACAACTTTGTAGTTATGCGGGTTTAACACCGGTAATACGACAATCCGGGACAAGTGTGAAAAGCAGACCGGGAATAAGTAGTGCCTGTCTATAAAGTCAAGAGCTTGATCCGGAATGTTCGAATTCAAGGCTTGTGAAGTTCTGAAAGCAAAGGAGTTGACTTTTGTCAATGAAGTTTTGAGTATGAGCGTAACGCTTTATTGGACATTATAGACAGACTCTAACTAAATCTTGTTCGTTCATTTTAGAACTTTTTTAAACTTCCTGATTTATAAGCATTAAAAACTTCTTCAATGATCATATCACCGGCACCAATATAGCACACTGTACCAAGTTTTTGTAAAACGGTTGCTGCATTTCCTCCGGGACCATTTCCTGTTATTAATACATCGGCATTACTTTCTGCCAATTTTTGAGCAGCTTTTGGTCCGGCTCCGTGAGCTTCGCTTTCTATTATCAATAGAAGTTAATTCTTTTGTACCTTCATTGTAAACAACAAAATAGTTTGCTCATCCAAATCGGGCATCCATTTTAGAATCCCAATTTGTTCCCTCTGTTGTAAAAACTATTTTCATTTTTTTTAAATATTTGCAGCTAATTCATATCCTGTAAATATAGCACTTTGAGCTTTACCTACTTTTAATGCATCACCAATATAATGAACAGGAACTTCAAAGTCGTCTTTACTAAACGTTTTATTCTCTTTCATTCCTGTAGCAACAACAATAATATCTATCCCTTCTATTTCATGAACCTTACCATCAATCTCAAAAAGAATTTTATCTGCATTAATTTCTTTTACCATAGTATTGGTAAATATTTTAACTTTTTCGTTATTTAATGATTTTAGAGTTAATTTTTGTTCAATCATTTCCATTCCGTTAGCAATTTGAGGTAATAATTCAAAAATATAAACATTATTATTTTCTGATAATAATTTATTTGCCACTTCTGTTCCTATAAGACCTCCCCCGATAATTGCAACATTTTTATTTTTTGGAGTATTTTCTTGCAATAATATTTCAGCCCACTTGTAATTGTTCAAACCTTTTATTTGCGGAATAACCGGTGTTGAACCTGTTGCCAATACAATTTCATCAAAATCTTTTAAATCGTTTTTAGATGGTTCTGAATAAACAACTGCTATATTATAAAACTCAATCTCTTTTTTATAAAAATCTACAAGTTTTTTTAATGAATTTTTATGTGGAGGTAAATATGCTAAATTAAATTGACCACCTAATTTTTCTTTTTCAAAGATAGTAACACGATGACCTTTCTTGTGTAAATTTATAGCACTTTCCATCCCTGCTAAACCTCCTCCTACTACGGCAATTTGCTTTATTTTACCAGCAGGTTTAAACTCAACATCTGTTCCTACTTTAGGATTTACCAAACATTGCAAACCTTTACCACCTTTAACTCCACCTAAACACCCTTCAGCACAAGCCAAACATGGTCTGATAATATCTTTTACATTTCCTAAATATTTACCGACAAAATCTTCATCGGCTACTAACGCTCTACCTAAAGCAATGTATTTTGCATCAAAATTATTTTTTAAATTATTTATATCTTCAACGGTATTTATTTGTCCTAAAAAGATTGTATTTATATCTGCATCTTTCTGTATTTTACTAGCAAACTCCCAAGTTTTACCCTTAGGTATAAACATGTGTTGAAAATACCAAGGTGCTGTATTGCATATTGTTCCGGCAGAAACATGTATTAATTCAACTCCATGTTCTTTTAATAATCTTGAAAATTCTATCATTTCATTGAGTTTAATTCCATCCGGAATCATCTCGTCGGCACTAATACGTGCAATAATTGGTATTGAGACACTATTTTTAACTACATCTAAAACTTCTAATGGAAATTTTATTCTATTTTCAAAACTACCTCCGTATTCGTCAGTACGGTCATTAACTTTTGGTGATAAAAATTGTGCCAACAAATAACCGTGACCAAATTGAAGCTCAATAGCATCGAAACCTGTTTTTTCTGCCCGTTTAGCAGCAGATACATATAAATCTTTAACTTTCTTCAAATCCTCTACGTTCATTCTTTCAGGTTTTGCCCCCATTACTTCGCAAGCCTTGTCTGTGGATGAAACATAATAATTACCCGGCAATTTCGGATTTGCCATTCTTCCGGGATGATTTAGATGAGCTATTACTTTTGCTCCATTTTTATGAATAATATCTGTAAGTTTTCTTAATCCTTCGTTTTTATTGTCATTATCAATACCCATTTGAACAGGTAATTCTCTAATTCCTTTGTCAAGATAAAAAGGTTCAGGAATCACTGCTCCTACATGCTTACTCCTTGATTCATAAAACATAAGATGTTTTTCTGTTACTAAACCTTCTTTATTCCCATACGCTGTTTTAACCGGAGCAAAAATAAATTCGTTTCTTAAATCTAACAT
>WFZU01000023.1 GCA_015489405.1 Bacteroidales bacterium | reverse complement strand
ATACGCAATACATTGAAATACAATTTTCGGAAAACCTCAAACAAAAGCAAGACCTCAACGGGCTAATAAAAATTAGGGATAACAAAACGGAGAAATTTTTAATCCGGGACAATGTTATCAAAATTTTCCCCGCCAAACATTTAGACGGAGAAGTCTCCCTGCAAATTTATCCCGGAATAGAAAGCAGCAGGGGTACAAAAATAACCAACTCCCTTACCTATGAAATTCAATTTCCCTCAGCCAAACCCGAAGTTCGTTGGGTGAAAGAGGGCGTAATCCTGCCGGATGCGAAAAACCTGCATCTCCCTTTTATGGCAATCAATTTGAAAGCAGTGGATGTTACGGTCATCAAGGTTTTCGGCAATAATGTGTTACAATTTTTACAAGAAAACGGTCTGTCCGGCAGTTCGCAACTTAAAAGGGTTGGTCGTCCGCTGTTTAAGAAACGAATACGGCTCGGGACAGACCCGGGAACAGACTTGCATAATTGGAATGTTTTCTCCATTGACTTGAGTGATGTAATAAGCCGTGAGCCCGGCGCTTTTTACCGCATCAAAATCTCTTTCAAGAAAGAGTATGCAGCGCTAGCTTGCAACAAAGCCGGAATCGCAGATAATGCCGATTTGACCGGAGACATCGATTGGTCGGAGTGGAAATACTCCCAAGATGACTATTGGTGGGACGACGAAGATTATCCCCCCGGTTATGAATGGGAAGAGCGGGACAACCCCTGTCATATCTCATACTACACCTCCCGCCGCTGGATAGAACAAAACGTTTTGGCAAGCAATATCGGCATCATTGCCAAAAAAGGGGAAGATAATGTTTTCCATATTGCCGCAACGGATATTTTGACCACCCAAGCGCTGGAAGGAGTGGACATCAAAATATACGATTTCCAACAGCAATTGATTGCCGGAGGCACCACCGGCAAACGCGGATTTTGCAAAATTCCGGTAAACCGGGAAGCATTCGCTTTGGTCGCAAGCTACCATTCCCAAAAAGCCTACCTCCGCCTGGTGGATGGAGATGCTCTTTCGGTAAGCCGTTTTGAGGTCAAAGGACAGCAATTGAAAAACGGAATACAGGCGTATATCTACGGGGAAAGAGGCGTTTGGAGACCCGGAGACACCTTGCATATCAGCCTGATATTGAAAAGTTCCGGCAAAGCCTTACCGGCAAACTATCCCGTGAACGTAGAGTTCTACAATCCTTTGGGACAATTGGAAAACAAATTTTCGCAAAACCGGAGCGAAAACCACCTCTATGTATTCTCCATAGCGACTTCTCCGGACGCTCCCACCGGAGCTTGGCATCTCAAAGTGAAAGCCGCAGGTACCACATTCTCAAAAACCATACGGATAGAAACCGTCAAACCCAACCGCCTGAAAATGCACCTCCGTTTTGACCAAGATGTATTAGCCGCCTTCGGCAAAAAACTCACCGGAAATATTGACATTGCTTGGCTACACGGAACGCCTGCCAAAAACATTAAATACGATATCCTCCTTTCACTGAAAAAAGGCAAAACGGAATTTCCTCAATATCCGGACTATATTTTTGACAACCCCATCCACAATTTCTCCGCCAATGAATACGAATTTGCCAGCGGCAAAACTGATGATGAGGGAAAGAGCAAAGTAGTGGGGGAAATCGAATATTATAACGATCCTCCGGGAATGCTACAAGCCGACTTTATGATTAGAGCATACGAACCCGGCGGAAATTTCAGCACCAATTATATGTCCGAAAAATTGTCCCCCTACGATACTTACGTAGGAATCCGTATGCCCGAAGGGAATAGCTACGGCTATCTCGAAACCGGAAAAAAACACCGCATAGATATTGCGACAGTGGACAACAATGGTAACCCCTTATCTGTCAACAACATAAAACTTGACTTATACCGAATCAATTGGCGCTGGTGGTACGATGTGTATGAAAACCGGACGAGTAATTTCTATGCCAACACCTACAACCAATTAGTTAGTAGCAAGACCGTCCGTACCTCTAACGGGAAAGGAAAAGCCTACATCAATATTCCGGATGACGAGTGGGGACGATATTTTGTCCGTGTCCGTATTCCGGACGGACATTCGACCGGGAAAGTTTTCTTTGCAGATTGGCCTGCTTCGCGAAGCCGTGCCAACCGGAAAAATCCCGATGGAGCTACAATGCTTACTTTCGCTTCGGACAAGAAATCTTACCTCGTTGGCGACAAAGCCCGGATTAGTTTTCCCTCCGCCGGAGAAGGTCGCGCATTGGTAAGCATCGAAAACGGCACCAAGGTACTCCAAGAATTTTGGGTAGAACCCGACACCTCCCAAACGGAAACCCGGTTTGAGTTTGATATTACGAAAGAAATGAGTCCCAATGTTTATGTACATATCAGCTTATTGCAGCCACACCAACATACGGCAAATGATATTCCCATCCGCTCTTACGGAATACTTCCGGTGATGGTCGAAAATCCGGGTAGCCATCTCGAACCCCGTATCACGATGAAAGACCAATTGTCGCCCGGAAAAAAATTCACGGTAAAAATCAGTGAAAAAAACAGGCGAAAAATGACCTACACGCTGGCGATTGTCGATGAAGGATTATTAGACCTTACCAATTTCAAAACGCCCGACCCGTGGAAACATTTTTATCGCAAAGAAGCGCTGGGGGTAAAGACGTGGGATTATTATGATGAAATATTGGGAGCTTTCGGCGGGAAGATAGAAAAACTTTTTGCCGTTGGCGGAGATGACGATTTACCTAAGAAAGGAATCAAAAAAGCCAACCGCTTTAAGCCCGTGGTATTGTTTGCAGGTCCTTTTACTTACGACGGGAAAATACAAAAGCATACGTTCACGATGCCTTATTACGTGGGCGCCGTCAGAGTGATGGTCGTAGCGGAAAATGATAATGCCTTCGGCAAAACCGAAAAAAGCGTGCCCGTAAAAAATCCGCTTATGATTGCACCCACCTTTCCCCGCATAATGAGTCCGGGAGACGAAGCATACATTCCGGTTTCCGTCTTTGCCATGGAAAAGAAAGTCAAAAAGGTAAAAATCAATATCCAAGCTAATGAATTGTTTGAAATCTCCGGCACGCCTGAAAAAGAAATCACATTTGACAAGCCGGACGAAAAGACCATCTATTTCAAACTAAAAGCAAAACAGAAAACCGGAACCGGAAAGATAAAAATCACAGCCGTCTCAGGGAAATACCATACACATCAATCCGTAGAAATGGATGTGCGGGCTTCCAATCCGGTAGAAACGCACATCACGGAAGCAGTTCTTAATAAAGGAGAGACAAAAGACTTTGAAATTCATCGTTTCGGCATCCAAAATACGCAAAAATCCTATGTAGAATTTTCTACGATGCCTCCGCTGGATTTGGGAAAACGTCTCCACTATCTCTTGCAATATCCTTACGGTTGCAGCGAACAGATTACCTCCAAGGCTTTTGCTCAACTGCATTTGTCTTCCCTGATGCAATTGGACGGTTCACAGCAAAAAGCCGCACATGACAACGTGCAAAAAGCCATCGAAATCTTGCAAGGAAGGCAAAACCTTGACGGAGGCATAAAATACTGGGCTTCAAGCACTCAAAGCAATGAGTGGTTAAGTTCCTATGCCGGTCAATTTCTGTGGGAAGCCAAGGATTTGGGATATTACGTACCACAAACGATGCTCACTTCCTTGCAAAACTATCTGTCCGGAAAAGCGCGCATCTGGCAACCGGATACCTACTCCTCCTACACGAAACGTTTCTCGATAGAAAATCAAGCCTACCGCCTTTTTGTGCTGGCTATGATGGGCAAAGCCGAAACAGGAGCCATGAACCGTTTGAAAGAAAAGAAAAATGTGAGCAATCCCGCTGCTTGGCAACTTGCCGCTGCTTATTCCCTCTCGGGCAAAGAATCCATCGCCCGCAAAATGGTTGATAAGACATCTATACAAACGATGGCATACGACCCTGCACACAACCAATCTTTCGGCAGCAGTTTAAGGGACAAAGCCCTAATACTCAACACACTTAATATCTTGAAGGATAAAGAAAGAATAAGCAAATTGCTCTTTCAATTGGCACAGGAAGTAAGTAGCAAGTCTTGGATGAGTACGCAAACTACCGCAATGGTTCTCAGCAGTATCGGGAAAGTGGTAGAAAGCAATGGAGTACAAATTTCTAAAATCGCTCCCATAACATTTTCTATCAACGGAAAAACTCAAAAGAGATTAGCTTCCAATAAAATGACTATTCACCGCGATTTTTCATTCGGAGAAGATGGAACTGCCCGGATAGAAGTGGAAAATCCGGAAAACAACCTCCTTTATGTCCGTATATTTAATGAAGCAAGCCCGATAGCCGGCAAGGAAAAATCCAATAGCAACGGGATTTTGTTGAATGCACTCTTTGAAGATGAAAACCACAACATCATCCAACCGGATAGGATAAAGTCCGGTACGGATTTTACCCTTAGCGTGAAAATAAGAGCCGCCAATGCCCTCAGCATACGCCAAAATGTAGTATTGGAAACCCTTTTCCCTCCCGGCTGGGAGATTATCAACAGCCGTACCGGCAATTTTGAATTTAATGAAAAGCAGTCCGCATTTGACTATCAAGACATACGGGATGATCGTATCTATACTTTCTTTGACCTTTCACTCCAACCGAAGAAATATGTCTTTCATTTGCACGCCGCATACGGAGGTAAATATTACCTTCCGGCTATCCACTGTGAAGCAATGTACGACCATAGCATTTCGGCAAGTATTGCCGGGAAGTGGATTGAAGTAGGATTGGACGAAAATCAGTTAGCGAAATAAAAATTCATTTATTATAAAAATGGAGCCGGTTGAAAACACCGGCT
>WFZU01000022.1 GCA_015489405.1 Bacteroidales bacterium | reverse complement strand
GTTCTACCTTAAACACTTTCCCAAAAATTGCAATCTGCATATCCCAATATTTTACGCTACAAAAGTATAAATAATTGAATATTCCGTATTTTTATTTCAATTTTTTTCACTACAAAAATGCATGCAACGTTGACAACAAAAGATTACCTAAAATTTTTCTATTGGGACAGAATTTCTAATAATGAGACAGAAACACAAACATAAACCATTCATATTCAGCACATTTACTATTTGGCACAATATTTGTTCTTTATTTGGAAACATAATATAACAAAGTATGAAAAAGATAGATACGATCGCAGAGTTTTCAGCAGAGATGTTTGTTCAGAAGCATTTTTCTTCTTTGAACAAAAAAGATATCGTAGTGAAAACGATGAAAGAAAGTGTGAAAGATACTATTTTACAGGCTCTGATAGCTTTCGAGCTTCAGAAAAATTGAGACTACTGAAATTGTTAGACAGTAATCAAAAAGCCCACCGATGGTGGGCTTTTTTAGTCTTATATATTTCCGGGAAACCGAAATATTGAATCAATCTACCAGAATCAGAACTTTATTGTGAAGATTTTCCACGACACCACCGTTCACTTCATAGAAATTTTCGTTTCCACTTCCGTCAACGACCTTAATCTTTCCTTTCTGGAGGACAGAGATTAGAGGTGCATGCCGGTCCAGGATTTCAAAGAAACCATCCACTCCCGGGAGTAAGACCGCTTTGGCTTCTCCTTCGAAAATGGTTTTATCGGGATTTACTATTTCAATAAACATAATATCAATTAATTAGTGTCTGTTTATAAAGTCAAGAGTCTGAGCTGTAATGTTTAAGAACAAGGCTTGCGAAATACTCAAAACCAAGGAGTTGACTTTCGTCAATGTGTTACGTTAAGCCTGCCGGAATGCGATGCACTGAGCTTGCCGGAACGAAGTTTTGAGTATGAGCCTAAGAAATTATTGGACATTACAGACTGACTCTAATTAGCCGCACTCGCCAACATCTTCTTCCCTTTCTCAATAGCCTCCTCAATCGTACCTACAAGGTTGAAAGCAGCCTCGGGATATTCATCTACTTCACCATCCATGATCATATTAAATCCTTTGATGGTGTCATTGATATTAACGAGAACTCCTTTAAGCCCGGTAAATTGCTCAGCTACGTGGAAAGGTTGCGACAAGAAACGTTGCACCCTGCGGGCACGGTGAACGACCAATTTATCTTCTTCGGATAATTCGTCCATACCCAAGATAGCGATAATATCTTGTAACTCTTTATAACGTTGTAAAATTTCTTTGACGCGTTGTGCCGTATTGTAATGCTCTTCACCGACAATATCGGGAGTCAGAATACGGGAAGTAGAATCCAACGGATCCACCGCCGGATAGATTCCTAATTCCGCAATCTTACGGTTGAGTACGGTCGTAGCATCCAAGTGGGAGAAAGTAGTGGCAGGAGCCGGGTCTGTCAAGTCGTCAGCTGGCACATAAACCGCTTGTACAGAGGTAATGGAACCTCTTTTTGTGGAAGTAATACGCTCTTGCATAATACCCATCTCCGTAGCCAATGTAGGCTGGTATCCTACCGCCGAAGGCATCCGTCCCAAAAGGGCAGACACTTCCGAACCGGCTTGTGTAAAACGGAAAATGTTGTCCATAAAGAAGAGGATATCACGTCCGCCGCTCTTTTCATCTCCGTCCCTGAAATATTCAGCGAATGTAAGTCCGGACAAGGCAATCCGTGCACGGGCTCCCGGAGGTTCATTCATCTGACCGAAAGTCAAAGTAGCTTGAGACTTTTTAATTTCTTCGGGATCCACCAAAGACAAGTCCCACTTGCCCTCTTCCATAGCTTTTTCAAAAGCTTCTCCGTAACGGATAACACCGGACTCAATCATTTCCCTCAAAAGGTCATTCCCTTCACGCGTCCGCTCTCCTACTCCGGCAAATACCGAAAGTCCACTGTAAGCTTTGGCGATATTGTTGATAAGCTCCATAATAATGACCGTCTTACCCACTCCGGCACCTCCGAAGAGACCCACTTTTCCACCTTTGGAATAAGGTTCGATAAGGTCAATAACTTTAATACCGGTGTACAATATCTCTTGCGAAGTGGAAAGTTCTTCGTACCTCGGCGGATCTTTATGAATCGGAGAAAAGTTCTCCGTTTTGACCGGACCCATCCCGTCAATGGTATCTCCAATCACGTTGAACAAACGTCCCCGGACATCATCGCTCACGGGCATGGAAATAGGACGACCGGTAGCTAAGACCTTCATCCCTCTTGCCAAGCCGTCGGATGAATCCATAGCAATCGTCCGTACGGTATTCTCGCCAATGTCTTGTTGCACTTCCAAGACCAACTTGCTCCCGTCAGGTCTTATCACCTCAAGAGCATCATAAATATTCGGTAAATCTTCTTCTCTTTCAAAAGAGACGTCAATTACTGCTCCTAATATTTGAGCAACTTTTCCATATACTTCCATATGCATACTTCTATTATGAGCGGCAAAATTAGAATTATTTTTTATTCAGTTTAGAATTTTTCTAAAAAACTTTTTTAACATTTTATCAAGAAAAGACAAGCCTTCAATACACTGATTATCATCTAATTGCAAATAGAATAACCAAAAGGCTTATGAGTAGGCATGACGGAGAGGTGAGGTTTGTTTATGGAAGTTGACACCCCATTCAACAAGGAATTGTACATTCAATTACCATCATAACTTGTCCTTCAAATACTGTCCGGTATAACTTTTTTGATTTTTGGCAATTTTCTTCGGAGTTCCTGTAGCAATAATTTCGCCCCCCTTCTCTCCTCCGTCAGGACCAATATCAATGATATAGTCGGCAACTTTGATAACATCCATATTGTGTTCGATAATGAGCACGGTATTTCCCTTATCAACAAGGCGTTGCAAGACTTCTAATAGGACTTTGACATCCTCAAAATGCAAGCCCGTAGTAGGTTCATCCAACATATACAGCGTATTTCCGGTATCCCTTTTGGAAAGTTCGGAGGCCAGTTTCACACGTTGCGCTTCGCCTCCGGAAAGACTTACGGAGGATTGACCGAGCGTAATATATCCCAGACCGACATCGTTCAAAGTGGTGAGGATTTTGTGTATCTTGGGAACATTTGCAAAAAAATCAACCGCTTGACGAATTGTCATTTCCAAAACATCATTGATTGACTTACCTTTGTAACGGACTTCCAAGGTCTCCCTGTTATAGCGTTTACCACCGCAGGCTTCACAGGTAACATAGACATCCGGCAAAAAATTCATTTCTATAAGTCGTTGACCTCCGCCCCGGCACGTTTCACAACGTCCGGCTTTGACATTGAAAGAAAAGCGTCCGGCTTTATAATTCCGGATTTTGGATTCCGGCAAAGCAGCAAACAATTTGCGAATTTCATCAAAAACGCCGGTGTAAGTCGCCGGATTAGAGCGGGGAGTTCGTCCGATGGGCGATTGATCGATGTTTACCACCTTATCCAAATTCTCCAGACCCGAAATAGATTTATACGGCAGAGGCTTTCTTTTGGAGTGGAAATAGTGATTCATCAACAAGGGATATAATGTCTCATTGATAAGGCTTGATTTACCGCTTCCGGAAACGCCGGTAACGCAAACCAGCATACCCAAGGGAAGTCGCAAGGAAACCTTTTTCAAATTATTTCCGGAAGCACCGGTAAGCCGTAGGAATTTTCCGTTTCCTTTCCGCCTTTTGGCGGGAATGGGAATATTTTTCTTTCCGGTCAAATAATCCACCGTCAGAGAAGATTGCTTCACTATTTCAGCGACAGCGCCTTCCGCCACTATTTGCCCCCCAAGACGACCGGCACCGGGTCCGATATCGATGATATGGTCTGCCTCCAGCATCATCTCTTCATCATGCTCTACCACAATAACCGAATTTCCAATATCTCGCAAATCTTTCAATGAAGCAATCAATTTCCGGTTGTCTCTTTGATGTAACCCGATACTCGGTTCATCCAAAATATACAAGACATTTGTCAATTGCGACCCAATCTGCGTGGCTAAACGGATGCGTTGCGATTCTCCACCGCTCAACGTCTTCGCAGGACGATCGAGCGCAAGATAATCCAAACCTACCTCCAACAGAAAACCAATCCTCATCTCCAACTCACGAACAATCTCACGGGAAAGGATTTTCTTCCTATCATCAAAGTTTGTATGCAATGTATCCACCCACTGCTTCAATTGATGCAAGTCAAGATGGGCAACTTCCGCAATATTTAATCCATTTATTTTAAAAAACAAGGACTCTTTTTTCAAGCGTGCCCCCTCGCATTCAGCACATACGGAATCCACCAGATAAGCCTCTGCCCAACGCCTGAGACTAACGCTTTCTTTTTGTTTTTGCTGACGACGTAACAGATGAACAAGCCCCTCAAATTCAATATAATACGAAGACTTCACCCCGGCATATTCTTTATTTACCTCCACGTCTCCTTGGACTCCATACAAAATATCATGGATAAGTCCGGATGGGTACTTATAAATGGGGGTCGTCAAACTGCATTTATGCAACCGGAGAATGGCTTCCAATTGTTGAAAGACCCACGAATTCCGGTACTCTCCGAGGGGATGAATACCCCCGTTGCGGGCATTCAATTTGCGGTCGGGAAATACCCTGTCCACATCCACCTCTTTCACATAGCCTAAACCGTTGCAATGCGGGCAAGCTCCATAAGGTGAATTAAAAGAGAACGAATTGGGTTCCGGTTCTCCGTAGGAGATACCGGAATCGGGACAAACAAAAGTTCTGCTCAAATAGCGTATGCTTTTGCTATCATAATCCAGTATCATCAAGGCACCATTTCCCATACGAAGCGCCAGATCCACCGTCTTTTTCAGACGTTCTCTTTTACCTTTCTGAACAATTATCCTGTCTATAATTACCTCAATATCATGCACTTTATAGCGATCCAATTGCATCTGCGGATAGAGTTCTTGCATCTTCCCATCGACCCGCACTTTGGTATAGCCTTTTTTACGGATATTCTCGAAAAGGTCGCGATAATGCCCTTTACGTCCTTTCACCAAAGGTGAAAGAATGGCAATTTTTTTATCCTCATATTCTTCTTCGATGAGCGCAATAATCTGCTTCTCATTATAGCTAAGCATCTTTTTGCCGCTCACATACGAATAAGCATCGGCAACCTTGGCATAAAGAAGTCTCAGAAAATCATATATCTCGGTGATCGTCCCCACGGTCGAACGGGGATTTTTTCCGATAGATTTTTGTTCAATGGCTATCACGGGGCTGAGTCCTTCAATCTTATCGACATCGGGACGCTTCAATTCACCGATAAATTGACGGGCATAAGCAGAAAAAGTCTCCATATACCGCCGTTGTCCTTCGGCATACAAAGTGTCAAAAGCCAAAGAAGACTTTCCACTACCGCTCAATCCGGTAATGACGACCAATTCGTTGCGAGGGATGCGAAGGTCAACATTTTTGAGATTATGCTCCCGTGCACCGAATATTTCTATATAGTCTTTTTTCTCCTGTGGCATGCTTATGCAAAATAAAAAATTAACGGTGTCAATGCAAAGCAATCGACACCGTCAGCAAATTATGAAAACCTCTATCATTAAACACTGCAGGCGGAAGCACCACTCGTATCGACCTGTACCACTTTGGTCGGTTGTAGATTGGCATTCCTTATTGCTACCTGCTGTGCCATATTTTCCGCCAATTGCAAAAAGGCTTTCCCTTCGGGTGTATCTTCATGAAGAGCCACGGGTTCTCCCTTGTTACCACTCTCCTGAATACTTTGTACCAATGGAATTTGTCCCAAAAGGACGTGCCCGAACTCCTTGGCAATTCGTTCGCCCCCCCCTTTTCCGAAGATATAATATTTATTTTCGGGCAATTCTGCCGGCGTAAACCAAGACATATTTTCTACCACACCCAAGACGGGCACACTGATGTCCTTATTCTTGAACATAGAGAAAGCTTTACGGGCATCTGCCAATGCTACCTCCTGCGGAGTCGTAACAATGACGACCCCTGTTACGGGTACTGCTTGTACCATCGTCAAATGGATATCACCGGTGCCGGGAGGTAAATCTATCACAAAATAATCCAATTCACCCCAATCGGCATCATTGAGGAGCTGATTCATAGCATTAGTTGCCATCGAACCCCGCCATAGCAAAGCCTGTTTTTGTTCGACAAAAAAACCGATGGAAAGCATTTTGACACCATATTTTTCTACCGGTATTATCTTGGTCTTTCCATCCACTTCCTTACCACGGGGGACAACCCCCTCCAAACCAAACATCAAAGGCACGGAAGGTCCGTAAATGTCGGCGTCCAACAGCCCGACTTTAGCACCTTTTTTCGCTAAGGCAATAGCCAGATTGGCAGATACGGTAGATTTCCCTACTCCACCCTTTCCTGAAGCTACGGCAATGATATTTTTGACACCTTTCAATTTTGCTTCAGTCTCTTTCCGCTGTGTCGAAACTTTGGATTCCATATTAATCTCCACTTCGACATCATCGCCGAATTCGGCACGAAGTGCCGCCAATGAATCATTACGCAAAGCATCTTTCAAAGGACAAGCCGGAGTGGTAAGAACCAGGTCAAAGATAATCTTTTTCCCTTCAAACTTAATATTCCTTACCATGTTCAATGTTACTAAATCCTTTTTTAAATCCGGATCGATAACATTGCGCATTGCTTTTAATACTCTTTCTTCTGTGTACATATTTTATATTTTCAATGTTTTATGGGAGAAACAAATGAGGGTAGAAAAAGTTTATCCCAAGATTAATCATTTTCACCTTCAACTACAATAAAAACATCTTCATTATCC